>DRKH01000095.1 GCA_011051825.1 Desulfobulbus sp. | reverse complement strand
CGCTGCCATCCATCCGGGATACGCCTGGTATGTTCACCTTGAAGGTGCACGGATGTTTTATGGAAAAAAGGATCAGGAAGCACTGTTCTGGCCGGTTCGCGGCACCGGAAACGGCCTGCTTGCTGCAACCGGCCAGAACCTGTGCTATGACGGAGACGGAAAAAGGATTCCCTGCCCCGACAGCGGCCAGGATGGTGAATTTCGTACAGGCACGCCATGGCCGTCGCCACGGTTCTCCGTCATTGCCGACAACCTGGTCCGGGATCACCTGACCGACCTGGTCTGGCTGCAGCAGACTGACCTGCATACCGGCAAAGTGTCCTGGCAGCAGGCCCTTGAAGCAGTCAAGGCGCTGAAGGCATCACAGCCGGGTAACTGGCGCCTGCCGACCATAAATGAACTGGAATCTCTTGTCGATGCCGATGCCCACTCCCCTGCCCTGTCGAAAAGCCATCCCTTTACCAATCTGCAGGAGGGGTATTGGTCATCTACCACAAGTTCCTTTGAGACCGACTGGGCCTGGGTCCTCTATATGGAAAAAGGTGCCTGTGGAGTTGGATACAAACCAGATTCCACCTTTTTCATCTGGCCGGTAACAGATTTTAGTTCGTCATTTTCCCTTTGATTGCCTTCTCGGCTCTTCAGGCCACGGCCGGGCCTGATATGCGAAACGAAGGAGAGACTCCGGGCGGTAACTCAACGCCTCATCCCAAATCCCTGGCCCCTGCTCGCCCCTGTTTTCAGTTAAACCAGCATGCCCGCAGAGCGGGCACAACCAGCAATGAAAATAAAGCCGGCTTGTTGCGTGACACCGCAGAGCGGATGTCACGAGGTTGTTGTAATGAACATTGCTAAAAAAATAAATCTCGCAACACCGCTCTGCGGTGCTTCCAGGCGCTCCGCGCCGATTTTCGGATAAACCTCCATGCCTGGAGGGCCCAACAGAGCACAAAAACAGCATCCGTGGCCACGGACAGGATCGCCGGCAAGATCAGGCTCATACTCCATTGATATTGTAGTATATTTTCTCAAACAACACCGCCAAAGGCGGGAAGCTTTAAACTCGGAACCCGAAACCCGGAACTCGAAACGCTCTGTTTTCAGATAAACGACCTCCAAAAAAAACCGGCATAACGGCCCCGACTTTTCCTAAACTCTCCCCTGAAATAAAGATGATCAAGGAAGAAACGGCCACTTTCTTCAAGATTAATATTCACTATCATTTTTTTCTTTACAGGCCGAACCAAATAAGATAATCTCCGGACTAAGAATTATTCTTCTATACAACATGTTCAATCTTAGCAAATTAAGGAGACCCGGCCTATGAAGCTCAAGTATTACAGTCTTTCACTACTTGCTGTCACCGCCCTGGCCACCTGGGCGGCGGCTAAGGAACTGCCCCTGGGGCTGCCCCCGGTTCCGATCCCGATCGACAACCTCCAGGATCCGGTGAAAATCAAACTCGGCGACAAACTGTTTAACGACAAGCGGTTCAGCTCCACCGGCGAAGTCAGCTGCGCAACCTGCCATGCCCGGGAAAAGGCATTTACCGACAGCCCGCTGTCGGTCTCTGAAGGTGTTATGAAAAAATCCGGAACCCGCAATGCCCCCACGGTCATCAATGCAGCCTACTTTCATTCCCAGTTCTGGGACGGTCGCGAACCGGACCTGGAGTCTCAGTCCGGGCAACCGCTTCTCAATCCGGTTGAACATGGACTCAAGGATTACAGCCCTATCCTTGAGATAGTCCGGACCGATCCGGAATATCAGTCGCTGTTCAAGGAAGTCTTCAGCAAAGAGGGAGAAGATATTACAATCGACGAAGTAAAGAAGGCCATTGCCAGCTTTGAGCGAACCATCATATCAGGCGACTCGCCCTTTGACCGCTACTACTACGGCAGGGACAAAGGCGCAATGAGCGAGGCGGCCGTCCGCGGATTCAAGGTCTTTGTCGGCCAGGGCCGCTGTGTCTCCTGTCATACCATGACCAATACCCATGCCCTGTTTACCGATAACCGGTTTCACAATCTCGGGGTCAGCTTCAGCAGGATCGACAAGGATCTTAAGGAAATGGCCACTGCCTTTACCAAGGCAAAAAACAAAGGAACCAATGTTGATATCGCCGTCCTGACCAACCAGAACATCTCGGAGCTGGGACGTTTTGCCATAACCGGCCAATGGCGCGATATCGGGTCTTTCAAGACCCCGGGCCTGCGCAACGTGGAGGTAACCGACCCCTACATGCACGACGGCAGCCTGATGACCCTGGATGACGTTGTGGAATTCTACAACCTCGGCGGAATCCTGGAAGAGGGAGATACCGTCAACAGTTTCCAGAGCGGCGGCATCCGCCCCCTGAACCTGAGTGATGAGCAGAAAAGTGATCTGGTCGAGTTTCTTGGAGCCCTGACCAGCCCTGAATATAAAAAATAAAGGAGCGTGCAATGAACCCCCTTAACCGACGTGATCTCCTCAAAGGTGCCGGAGCACTGGTTGCCGGAGCGACCCTGCCGGTCAGCCTGGTGGAAATGGCCTTTGCAGATTCGAGCCGGAACTTTACCTTTGCCTATATTTCGGATTCT
Source organism: Desulfobulbus sp. (assembly GCA_011051825.1). Taxonomy (GTDB): domain Bacteria; phylum Desulfobacterota; class Desulfobulbia; order Desulfobulbales; family Desulfobulbaceae; genus DRLX01. The sequence continues at coordinate 3,182 of DRKH01000095.1, read as the reverse complement.
CACATCCAACAGATCAAAGGCAGCAAATTTGTCCGCAACTGGGACCGCGGCCTGATCCGGGCCGTGGCCGAGGCCAACCTGATGAACCCCAGGCCGGACTTTATCTTCTACGGCGGCGATATCGCCCAGCTCGGCAAAAAATCAGAGATCGACCACGGCCTTGAGATCCTTTCCGGGCTCCGTGACAAGGTCCACTATGTAATGGGCGAGCATGACTACTATCTTGATCTCGGTGAACACTGGAAGAATCGGCTTGGCCCCGATTATTACAGCTTTGATCACAAGGGCATGCATTTTGTCGTGCTCAACTCGATCCTCACCTATGATGAATGGACCTATGACCGCTGGAAGGACGGAGAAGAGCGAATGGGCGTAATGGCCGGTCTTGATGACCATCGGGGCTCACCATTTATGGTCGGCGAGAAACAGCGGGCCTGGCTTAAAAAAGATCTGGCCAAGGTCGACATCAACACTCCGGTCACCGTGCTTTCCCATTCGCCCCTGCAGAAGATCTATCGGGGCTGGAACTTCTGGACCGAGGATGCCGAGCAGATCCAGGCATTGCTGAAACCGTTTAAAAAGGTCAATGTCTTTTACGGACACGTCCACCAGATCCAGTACAACCAAATCGGCAACATCAGCTTTCATGCCGCCATGGCCACGGCCTGGCCCTGGCCCTACCCGCAGTCCAATGCCAAGGCCGAGAGCGCCCTGCCCAAGCTGACGGTACAGATGAACCGGGCAGATCCATTCTTTGAGCGTGATGCAACCGGCTGGCAGTATATCGACATCCATAGCGGCAATGCAGCAATGCATTTCAGTCTTCCGGATAATTCACCCCGGACAGTGGCCTTCAACCCGGCCACCGGAAGGCCTGAAGATGTGAAATACCAGCATAATCGCATTCCGCCCCAGACCCATTATTAACAAAGGCCGCAACAATAAAAAACCTGACCACCCTCAAACCTCAGCCTGATGCAAGGGATACCATCGCTGAATATCAAAAAACTCCACGAACCAACCGAACTTATGAGGAATTCATGGGGTTCTACAGTCCGGCTGAACAAGCGATGTTCTCCCTGATTCGGGAAAAACAGAGTTTTGCAGGGAATCAGGGAAAAAAATTCATGCCGGCCCCGCCTGGTCATCGGCCGGGGCCCGGCTTGCAAGACAAGGAGATTTGTTATGACAAGCAAGACAGTAACCATGGTAATGCTGTTAACTGCAGTGCTCCTGGTAAGCGTCATCCAGACGGTCCAGTCGGATGAATACACCTCGGCCGACCTGGAACTCTGGCAGAACGAATATGACGCGGCAGTAAAAAGGGGAAGGCTGGTTTTTACCGACCAGAAGCTGGGCACCAATGGCGTAGTCTGTGCCCAGTGCCACCCCAATGCAGCTAACACCCACCCGGAAACCTACCCGAAATACCAGAAACAGCTCGGCAAGGTAGCCACCATGGCCGAGATGATTAACTTCTGCATAATGAACCCGCTGGAAGGTTCGCCACTGGCTCTTGACGATCAGCGAATGGTCGACATGCAGGCCTACATCACCAATGAACGAAAGGGCGAACCACTGTCCCCGGGCAAACATTAAGCAAGAGTTGTAATTGCTCCAGCGCCATTGGGAACAGAACATCACAGGGAAAACAGAACAATAGAGAAAAGGCTTTATCCCGCTTGCGGGGATAAAGCCTTTTTGGTAGAACGCACAAACCAACCGCAGCCCTCACCTGCACCACTTTTCCCGGCACAAGAGATACCAGACCATGACTCAAGTACACCAGGTAGAAAAAGAGGTTTTCGTCGCCTTTCAAGTTATTCCCCGTTTAAAAGAGGGCAACAACTATGAAGTCGTCGACAAAGCAATTGAAGTGGTCAAAGCCGCCAATGTTCCATTTCAGGTCGGCGCCATGGAAACAACCATGAAGGGAGAACTCAACCAGCTTCTTGATATCGTCAAAGCTGCGCAACAGGCCTGCTTTGACGCCGGAGCCCTGGAAGTCATCACCAATATCAAGATCCACAGCAGAACTTCAGAGGCAACCGACACATTCTGCACCTATCACCGTGGTGTAACCCCTGCCAACCATATGTTTACAAACGAGTAAATTCGAGGTTTTCTTTGGCGTAGAATCCTGCAATGACATTGCCCACACTCCAGAGCAGAGTGGTGAGGGTGAGATGATAGGTCTCGATTCCCGGCGGGATCCGAGGGACCGCCCAGTTTTTCAGTCGGTTTTCAGGTCCACTCAACAGAGACTGCCCGACCTTTTTATCACCGCCAAAAGATTCTTTTGAACTTTTCATGGTGTATCTTTGGCCACACTTATTCAATCTGTTTCCGGATCTGTAAAGACCGGAAGAGTGGAAGGGTCAAAGGCCGCCGCGTAAATAGTGCACCCAAAGGTGTTATCATACGAGGTGTCGTTACTGATGCCGTCGATGGCACCGGTATCGATATAGCTGACACCGTAGCCGAATGGCCCATCCCCTTCGGCGGTAAGAAAATTGCCCGTGGCTTTGAAAGAGTTGCCGATCGCATACCAGCTGTCCATGAGGATACCGTCTGCGTTTTCGCCCCAGGTGGTCACGGTGTTGTCACGGGCAGCAACCTCTCCGTTTACGGTAAATGCATTGTCAATAACCATGCCGTGGCCGGAGTTTCCGCGGGTGGTGATGACATTATCCTCAAGAGTGACCCGCGGAGATCTGGCGTCTTCATTATTGATAAAAACCCCGTAGGTCCAGTCCTGCCTGGTACTGATGGTATTATGGCTGATCAGAACTTCCGCGCCGGGCGCATGATTTTCAATCCAGATCGCATCATTATATCCGGTGGAGGAAATGGTGGAATCCCGAATGGTGATGGTGCGGTCGGCGGCACCGGACGGGGCATAGATACCGGGGCCTTGATCGGCGATGATGTGCATTCGCCGGACCGTGGTATTATCCGCCATGGTGACCACCGGGTCGCTCCCGGCTGAAGGCTGGAGCAACGGTACTGTTCCGGCGCTGTAACTGCCGAGCCCCCGGGGCAGGACGATCTCGCTGGTCAGGGTCTGGCCGGACTGCAGGATGACATGTTCATTGTAGGGTCGTCCGGCCATACCTGTAACAAAAACGACGCTGTGGCCCTCGGCGTTGTTGACCCCCTGTTCGATGGTCTGGAACGGACGT
>DRKH01000094.1 GCA_011051825.1 Desulfobulbus sp. | reverse complement strand
CTCGGTCAGAGTGCCGATCTGGTTAAGCTTGATCAGGACGGCATTGGCCACGGACTCCCTGATGCCCCGCTCAATCAGGGTAACATTGGTACAGAACAGATCATCGCCGACCAGTTCAAGACGGCTGCCCAGAGTACGCATGAGGGTTTTCCACCCCTCCCAGTCGTCCTGGGCCATGCCGTCTTCGAGCAAAACCAATGGATAGCGATCGGCCAGCTCCCGGTAATAGGCTGCCATGGCCTCGGGTTCCAGTTTTCTGCCCTCACTGCGCAGGTGATAGCGACCATCTTCATAGAACTCACTGGACGCGGGATCACAGGCTATGCCGACGTCCCTGCCCGGCTCTAAACCGGCGGCGGAGATTGCTGCCGTAATTAATTTGAACGGTTCTTCGTTGGACGGGACATGGGGGGCAAAACCGCCTTCGTCACCCACCCCGACGGAAAGCCCCTGATTTTCAAGGATGGCCTGCAGGGCATGGTACACTTCACTTCCCCATTCAAGGGCCTGCCGGAAACTGGAGGCACCATAGGGCGCGATCATATATTCCTGAAAATCAGCTCCCTGCCAGTGGGCATGGACGCCGCCGTTGAGGATGTTCATATGAGGGACGGGAAGCCGGGTCGCCCCCGGACCGCCAAGATATTGAAACAACCGAAGCCCGCCGGCACGGGCGGCCGCACGGGCGACGGCCAGCGAGACACCAAGTATTGCATTGGCACCAAGCCGGGCCTTATTGGGGGTGCCGTCCAGATCAATCATGGCCTGATCGACCCGGGCCTGCCTTCGTGCATCCAGGCCGCGGATATGTGGAGCTATGGACTGGTTGACATTGGCTACGGCCTGGAGTACTCCCTTGCCGCGAAAGCGACTGCTGTCACCGTCACGCAGTTCCACAGCCTCCCGGCTGCCGGTAGACGCCCCGGAAGGAACGGCGGCCCGGGCGCGGGTTCCGTCCATAAGCTCACAATCGACCTCAACGGTGGGATTGCCACGAGAGTCAAGAATTTCACGTGCCGTTACGGTTTGAATGGCAAATCTGTCGTTCATGGTATTCTCTCCTTTTCATTGTCCTGGGACGAAAGATGACGCGACCAGCATGGCTGGACCAGATAAGCGGAACGAAGCGCAGGCTTCGGATTTTTTTTACTTCACAGCCACAACGAATGATGAAAATCACCCGAAACAACATCGTTTCAAGGGCGTTTTTCAGATAAACCTCCATGCCCGGTGGGCACAACGAACGATGAAAATGTTTTCATTATGGAGCACTCATTTACCCGCAGAGCGGGCGGGCAACCTTGTTTTGAAACCAAAGGTTAATATGTTACACCGCAGAGCGGTATAACAAGAATACTCTTGCAGCACCGCTCTGCGGTGCTGCGTTGCATCCAGGCGCTCCGCGCCGATTTACAGATAAACCAGCATAGCTGGACCATTTTTTTTAACATCACGGCCACAACGAATGATGAAAACAGCCTGTAACGGCCGTGCGCTGTGGGCTATTTTCGGATAAACTGTAATGAATCAATCAAGCAACCGGCATTGCGTTCATCCGGCCAAGCCGGCCGCCACTTCAAGCAGGCGCCTGGAATAACCGAATTCGTTGTCATACCAGACCTGAACTTTGGCCATTTTACCGCGCACAACCCGGGTGGAGAGAGCGTTGACGATTCCCGACCTGGGGTCATCGATTATATCTGCAGAAACCAGTTCATCCTCGCTGTAGCCCAGAATCCCCTTGAGCGCTCCCTTGGCCGCGGCCTGTTGAAAAGCACTGTTCACCTCCTCAACTGTAACCTCTTGCCCAAGCACGGCATTGATATCGGTTAAGGCCCCGTCGGGAACCGGAGCTCGGACGGCAATGGCCCGCAGCCGTCCCTCAAGCTCAGGCAGTACCCGGGTCGTGGCAATATCGGAACCGGTACTGGTGGGAATGAGGTTCACTGCTGCAGCGCGACCGCGAATCGCTTTTTTCGCCGGTCGATCAACCAGGCCCTGGGTTGCGGTATAGGCATGGATAGTGGTGACAAGGGCCATCTCGACGCCGAACGTATCCAACAGTACCTTCATGGCAGGCGCCAGCGAGTTGGTGGTACAGGAGGCATTGGAGATAATCTTATGGATATCCGGATTAAATCCCTCCTCGTTAACCCCCATGACAACGGTATAGTCCGCATCCGGTGACGGTGCACTGATCAGAACCCGACCGGCCCCGGCAGCCAGATGCCGGGCAGCATCCTTGCGATGAATAAAGCGGCCGGTACATTCCAACACGACATCCACCTTCATCTCCTGCCAGGGCAATTTTTCAGGTTCCGTCATTGCGGTGATACGAAGAGAACGGGAACCAAGTTGCAGGCCGTCGGGTGAAGCGCTGATCGGAAAAGAGGCCCGGCCATGAACAGAGTCATACTTGAGCAGATAGGCCAGATCATCGGTGGGGACCAGATCATTGGCGGCAACGATTTCCACCCCTTCCGGCGCTGCTTCCATGTAATGACGAAGTACCAGACGGCCGATCCGGCCAAGTCCGTTTATTGCTATTCGTGTCATGATGTTTTCCTCCAGAAGTTGACAGACCGCTATGGCCGGACCAGCGGCTTCTGCAATGCAGACCGCCTGAATCCTGCCGGAAAAAATTTAACTGCTTGCTCAAACCAGATGCAACCGGGCTTAGGGCTCGCTCAACAATAACTTCGCATTCTGAGGCGCACTTTGAACATTTAGAAAAGCGATCTTCAATTATGCAATCCTCAACGTAGCCCTGCTACGCCTGCGGTTGCATGCAATCAGATCACTTCTCTAAATGTCCACATTACACCTCACCTCTACGAAGTTATTTTTGAGCGAACCCTTAGGGCTGCGGAAAAAAATAAGGGGGGGTATCCACTTTCTTCCGCCTTCTGTCCTCGCTATGGTTACTCCTGAATTCTCAGACGCAGACAATACAAGGTTCGAATCCGGACGTCTGCTACCTAAGTTACAGAACTTTTTTTTCCAAAGAAAACTGGTGAAAACCGATTTTGCGGGTATTGTTACCAAAAACCAGAGAGCGGAAGCCCGCCTGTCTGTACAGATACGTGCAGGCTTCGGGCACGCCGGTGAGCTATGGCCCCTCTATGTGAGCTGGCGAGACTCCGTGGAAGCGAGCCTGCGCAACTCCAAAGACGGTTGCTGTGACGACTTGCCCTGTGGGCGGTCACCTTCCGGGATGTTTGGTCAACGGTCCCGGGTGTTGTGACATCCGCTCTGCGATGTCAGCCACGTAACCATAACCTCATCATCGTCTCCCCTTATGTCAACTATAAAAAGGAGGTAACTGTTCAGGAGCACCCCATCTCTGCACGGTCAGGCCTGATTCACATAGGAATCACTATAGTTCACAGACCTGACTGCACAGATATGGAGCACTCCTAAACAGTTACAGGTGGTGGTTGGGCTAGTTCTCTGTCCCTACCTGAATAGTTACAAAAGGAGAAACACGTGCGACCCGATTCACCATTTTTCCAACACGGTATGGAAGGCTTGAGAAAATCTCCGTTGTTTGCAGGATTACAGGATGATACCCTGGAAAAAATGCTGTTGTTGTTTACCAGGCGAACCTGGACATCAGGCTCACGCCTGTCCCGGGAACAAAATGTGCTTCGCTTTCACATCATCCTTT
>DRKH01000093.1 GCA_011051825.1 Desulfobulbus sp. | reverse complement strand
CGACCCATCCTGATTGTGCATAGATGGCTGCGGTCTGCCTGGCGGTCAACCCTTCGGGAATGGTCACCGGGTGCTGAATAACCGCACCCTGTTTAAGAATTTCCAGGACCTCTGCCGGGCGCAGATTCCGGGCAATGGCAAATTCTCCGGCCCGTAACCTGTTGCTGCTGTCGGTTAAACGGGCCAGGATGAGAAATCGCAGATCATCTTTGATTACCCCTGCACGGCCAAGAAGCGTTTGTATCTGTCGAACCCCGGCTCCTTTGGGGATGAAAACCGTGGCCGTCCCCGAACCCGTTGCCGGCGTGTTTACATACAGGCCGAACCAGATCCCGAAACTCAGCAGTATGAGCAGGGCTGCAGCCAGACCCCACAGAAACAGTGGTCGCATTTATAACTTAGTCTGTCCTGAATTTTTACCACAGAGGACACAGAGGTCACAGAGAATTACGACCTGTCAACCCTTTTTCTTTTTGCCCTTGTTGCCGGCTTTTTTCTTGTTTCCGTTTCTCTTGATATCACCCAGGGCGATTGCAATAACCTCATCCATGGACTTGACCGGCAGGAAGGTGATTTTTTTGCGCAGTTCTTCCGGGATATCCACCAGATCCTTTTCATTCTCATCAGGTATGATGATCCGGGTGATACCGGCCCGCAGGGCGGCCAGCGCCTTTTCCTTGAGTCCGCCGATGGGCAGAACCCGGCCGCGCAGGGTAACCTCACCGGTCATGGCCAGGCCTTTCTGGAGCGGTTTGCCGAGGATCGCCGAATAGAGCGCCGTGGTCATGGTGATGCCCGCCGACGGTCCGTCCTTGGGAATGGCTCCGGCCGGGACATGGATATGGATATCAATGGAGTCGAAATAGTCGGCATCGACACCGAGCATCTCGTTGCGGCTGCGGCAGTAGCTGAGCGCTGCCTGAGCCGATTCCTTCATGACATCGCCCAACTGGCCGGTGAGAATCAACTTACCCTTACCGGGCAGGATCGTGGTCTCAATGTGGAGCAGTTCACCGCCGACCTCGGTCCAGGCCAGACCGATAACCAGACCGGGCTGGGAAACGGTATCGAGTTCGGTTTCGGGCAGATAGCGCAGGGGGCCGAGGTATTTGGAGAGGGTGTTTTTGGACACCGTATACGGCCCTTTACCGCCTTCGGCGATTTTGCGGGCAATTTTACGGCAGATTTTTCCCAGCTCCCGTTCCAGGTTACGGACCCCGGCCTCATGGGTGTAATGGCTGATGATCAACTTCAGGGTTTCATCGTTTAACCTGATCTGGCTTGGTCGGAGCCCGTTTTCCTTGATCTGTCTCGGCAGCAGGTATTTGCGGGCAATGACCATCTTTTCTTCCAGGGTGTAACCGGAAAGCTGGATGACCTCCATCCGGTCAAGGAGCGGGCCGGGGATGGTATCATAGCGGTTGGCCGTTGTGATAAACATCACCTTGGACAGGTCAAAGGGCAGGTTCATGTAGTGATCGGAAAAGGTGTCGTTCTGTTCGGGATCAAGAACCTCAAGCAGGGCGGACGAGGGGTCGCCCCGGTAATCGTCGCCGATCTTGTCGATCTCGTCCATCATGAACACCGGGTTGTTGGTCTTGACGTTCTTCAACCCCTGGAGAATGCGGCCGGGCAGGGCGCCGATATAGGTCCGGCGGTGACCGCGGATCTCGGCCTCGTCACGCATGCCGCCCAGCGACAAGCGGTAGAACTTGCGGCCCATGGCCTTGGCAATGGCCTGACCCAGCGAGGTCTTACCCACACCCGGAGGGCCGACAAAGCAGATGATCGGGCCCTTGGTGTTCTTGTTGAGCTTGCGGACGGCAAGGTATTCCAGAATACGTTCTTTTATCTTATCCAGTCCGTAGTGGTCTTCATCCAGCACCTTGGCTGCGACTTTCAGGTCCAGTTTGTCTTTGGAAGATTTTTTCCAGGGAAGGTCCAGAAACCAGTCCAGGTAGGTGCGGACAATGGTTGCCTCGGATGCATCCGGATGCATCATTTCCAGCCGCTTGAGCTGTTTTTTTGCCTCCTTCTTGGCATACTTGGGCATTTTTTTCTTTTTCAGGGCCTTTTGCAGTTCTTCTATTTCCTGAGAATAGGCATCTTCATCACCGAGCTCACGTTTTAAGGCCTGCATCTGTTCCCGGAGAAAATACTCCCGCTGGGAACGGGACATCTCTTCCTTGGCATCGGATTGAATCTTGGCCTGAACCGTTGAAACTTCCAGCTCTTTATTGAGTAGATCCGCCACCAGGGTCAACCGTTCCACCGGATCAACGGTTTCAAGGATCTGCTGGGCCTCGGAAATTTTAAGGCGAAGGTTGGAGCCGACCAGGTCGGCCAGCCGTCCGGGTTCTTCAATGTTGTTGATGATCATCATCAGGTCGGCGGACAGGATTCCGCGCAGGGACATGATCTTTTCGGTCTGTTCGCGCACCGTCCGCATCAGGGCCTCGATTTCAACCGTGACCTCCTCGGCCTCCTGTTCCGGAACCAGATCGATGGCGACCCGGTAATGGGGGCTGGTCTGTTCAAATTCGCGAATCTTTGCCTTGGACAGCGCCTGGACCAGGACTTTAAGGCGTCCGTCCGGAAGCTTGAGGGTTCGCATGATCATGGAGACCATGCCGGTCTTGTAAATATCTTCAGGCTCCGGATCGTCCTTGGTCGCATCTTTCTGGGTGACCAGCATCAACAGTTTGTCACTGTTCATGGCGTCGTTGACCGCTTCAATAGAGCCGGGACGGCCGACAAAAAGCGGGATAATCATATAATTAAAAACCACAACATCGCGGACAGCCATCATGGGCAGAGATTCCGGAATCTCCATGTCCTGGGTGTTTTCGGCAAAATCATCCATGCTTGCGGATAAGGCATCATCAAATTCCACAGTTTTCTCCTCATAGCAGCCTGCGGGCTGCAGAATTAATCTTACTTCAGTCAAATACAATCCCACCGGCAATCGGTCAACAGGGGGACCTTTAAGTATATTTCCCTGCCGCTGACCGAATGGGGCGTCCATCCCGAGATTATATCAGTCGAAAGAAGGTAAACACAACAGGACCACAAGTCAAGGAGGGACAGCCCCTCAGGGGAGAGAAATCCCGTTTTTTCTACCTGTAAGCCGGGGGCTGTTCATTGGTCCTTACCCTTGAACAGGTATCGTTTTTTCTTGAATAAATATCGAAGGTTCAATATACCTGAAAGTAGAAGACCAAGGGGCATTTTTTGAAAAATGCGCCTTATGTCACAGGCGGTTTCTGACCGTATACTCTTTCTCACTATCCAGGTGGGGGCCCTTATGCTGAATGCTGCTTCTTTTTTTGATTTGAGTGAGTTTTCCCATAAACAGATATTTGCCGGGACAGAGTACGTCTGGGAGGCATTGGGGAATCTGAAATCCTACGTGGACCGGCAGGTTGACAGCCGGTTGGAACATGCCTCCCTGACCAGCGGTGTGCCGCTGGAGGCACCACTGGTGCTCTATCACGGAAAACTGTTTTGCGCCTGGGAGTATGAAATAACCTATGGCGATGCCACCAGGGGGAAACTTGAGGTCCTGCGGAATGGCCACTTGCTGCAGGGGGCCTCGGTCATCATGGCCGGTGTTGTGCTGGTGGGAAAAAGGATCTCCATCGGTGAGGGGGTCCTGATTGAGTCGGGGGCGCTGATCAAGGAACCGACAATTATCGGCGACCAGACGGAAGTCCGACAGGGTGCGTATCTGCGCGGGTATTGTCTGGTTGGTAAACGCTGTGTTGTCGGCCACACAACCGAGGTTAAACACTCCATTTTCCTTGACGATGCCAAGGCCGGGCACTTTGCCTATCTCGGGGATTCCATATTAGGAGGGAATGCCAACCTCGGGGCTGGAACCAAGTTTGCCAATCTGCGCTTTCTGCCGGGAAACGTGCGGGTGAAAACAACCGACGGTATTCTGGACAGCGGCCTGCGGAAATTTGGCGCTATCCTGGGGGATAACGCCCAGACCGGCTGTAATTCGGTGACGAATCCGGGAACATTGCTCGGGCCCGGTGCGCTTCTTATGCCCAATACAACTTCACCTTCTGGTTTTCATTCAGATAGATCCGTGATACGGTAGCCGGATTATCCTCCTGCGCTTTACGGAGTTTTTCCGCCCGGTCGCCGTATTCGTACAGGGCAAAGAAAAAGGCGAAAAATATTCCGATAGTAAAAAAGATCCGCAGGATTCGATCCCAGGGCATGGTCTCTCCGCCGCTGAAATAACGGATAATGATCACCAGAATATAGGTAAAACCTATGGAATAAGGGATGGTTGTCAGAATCTGGATAAATGTTCCGGCCAGGATGCTGCCCAGGTCCGGACCGGTCCGGATATGAAAGACGAGCCAGGCCAGGCCCGTTAAGGTTAAGGTAAATTTTTCTCGAAATGTCTTCATATGGATACTAAAAAAATATCGGCTTATGTTTTCCCGGAAACAGTCCCCGGAGATGCAATTCTCTTCCCCCTTGTACAGGTTTTTACGCCGATTGTCTACTGCCGGGCGGTTGAGGAAGATGAAATACCCGAAGTCCTGCAGTCGCCTTTGACCCGGGAGCTTGAAGATGACGGACTCTGCCGGATTCATGTCCCGTCACCCCTTGGCGAGCAGCGGGAGCGTTTTCTGGCCCTGATCAATGATCTGGAAAACCGGGGTGATGATTATGCGGCCCAGCTTAAAAATCTTTCGCTTTCCGGCATCGGACAGGGAGGGCGCTCAAAGCGGGAATCAAAAAATTCTATTATTGACAACCTGCTGCAAAGTAAAGGCGTGCAGGAAGAGGTCCGGGAAGAGCAGCAAATGCTGCTCTGGCAGGCCCGCCTGCTGCTGAAACTTGGCGAGATTTTTGATGCGGAGCAGCAGAGCCTGCGCCGGGAGCTGGAAAAAATAAGTGCGTTGGAGGAGGGCCTTTTTTCCGAACTGCGCAAGGAACAGGGCCAGCCTTTTTCATTGACCAAAACCATAAACTCGGCAACCTGTCGAACCGATGGCCTGCAGCGTCTCCGTCTCCGGGCCTGGACCCGTCTTTATTGCCTGGGCGCCGAGCAACCGGTCGTGAAACCCGATTTTTTTATTTCCACCAATCAGGATGCCGTGGATCTGCTTGTTGAGGAATATGAAAAATTGGCTGAGGTCGGTGCCCGCTGTTTTTTGCAGCTGTTGCTGCCGGCACGGCAAACCGAAACCTTCCGGCCGGAGAGACTGCAGGCGTTGAGGGAGCATGAGCTCCATGGCGATCTGGAAGCCCTGCTTGTCGACCCCATGGCCGGACAGCAAGAGCAGGCCGGGGTCTTTTCCGAGGATACCGGTGCCTGGGCCGAATTGCTCGAAACGTTGTATCCTGCGGCCGAGTATGGTCGTTGTCGTCTCCACCTGTATGTCCTTCCGGCAATGGTGCCGTGCAGGATTTTCATGGAGGCCTTTGGCAGCGATCAGGATCAACAGCAGGTAAAGCCGCAGCAGGAAGAGGGGAATACGGTCATCGGTTGGCTGGAGATTT
>DRKH01000092.1 GCA_011051825.1 Desulfobulbus sp. | reverse complement strand
TACGGTCTGACCCTGGATCCCAACGATCCGCTCATGTCTTCCATCATCAACGAGCTTAAAGAGCTGGAAAACAAGGGCTACCAGTATGAAGCGGCTGAGGCCAGTTTTGAACTGTTGATGCGCAGGGCCCTCGGCTTGCAGCGTAAATTTTTCAAGCTGGAAGGGTTCAGGGTTATGAACCATAAATATCGAATGGATAAAACACCTTTTACCGAGGCAACCATCCGGCTGACCGTCGGCGGCAGCGAAGTCCACACTGCATCAATGGGGGATGGCCCGGTAAACGCCCTGGACAGGGCCCTGCGCAAGGCGCTTACCCGATTTTATCCAAGCCTGGAAGATATGGAGTTGGTCGATTACAAGGTCCGGGTTCTGTCCGGTGAATACGGAACCGGAGCCCAGGTTCGGGTACTGGTTGAGAGCAAGGACGGGAAACATCGATGGGGAACCGTCGGGGTGTCGGTCAACATTATAGAGGCCAGCTGGCAGGCACTGGTTGACTCCATCAACTACAAGTTGATGAATGATGAAAAGGCAAAAACCGTCTAAGGCATGATCGGTCAGCGGCCGGCAAATAAAGAGGACAAGCGTATGCTTGTCCTCTTTGCGTTTGGAATCATCGTGCTTCTCTTTGATGTCGTTCATCTTGTCCAGCCGTTTGACCAGGGTGGGCGCACGGTAGAACAACCGGAGCGTATCGAGGGAGCCCGGCCGCCTGTCCTCACTCCGCGCCGCGCCTTTTTTCTTAATCAACCCATGCCCATAAACCAGGCTGCTGCTCAGGACCTGATTCTTCTGCCGGGTATCGGCGAACAACTGGCTGAACGAATCATTACCTTCCGGGACAAAAATGGCGGCATTGCCGACCCCGGCGACCTGGAGCAGGTCGCCGGGGTCGGCAAAAAACTCAGCCGGAGAATCAGCCGGTTTGTCACCTTTTCACAACCATGACAGAGTCGAAAACCATACGGATTGACCAGCCGGTTCTGGTACTGGTAGGCCCGACCGCCATCGGCAAAACCGCGCTCTCCTTTGAGATCGTTGACGAATTCGGCTGTGAAATAATCTCCATGGACTCCATGCAGGTCTATCGCCACATGGATATTGGTACGGCCAAACCCTCAAAAGAGGAACTTCTGCGTGTTCGCCACCATCTGATCGATCTTGTTGACCCCGATGAGCAGTATAATGCAGCCCGTTTTGTCCAGGACTGCCTGGCAGCGATAGACAGTATTATCGCTGGGGGAAAGATTCCTCTGATTACCGGGGGAACCGGTCTGTATCTCTCCTCACTGCTTAAAGGGCTTTTTGCCGAGATTCCAGTGAAGGATGAGGTCCGGGAAGAGCTTGGGGCCGGACTGATCAACAAGGGGTTGCCCGGGATGTATGAAGAACTCTGCAGAGTTGACCCGGTATCCGCCGCCCGCATTCATCAAAATGACCAGCAACGAATTCTTCGCGGCCTGGAAATCTATTTTTCTACGGGAACCGCCTGGTCCGAGCACCTGGAGCAGCAAAAGAACCGCCGCCCGCCCGTGCAGTTCACCAGACTGCTTCAAATCGGTCTGACCTGTGAGCGAAAGCGTCTTTACCGGCGGATAGAGCAACGTTCCGGAATTATGCTTGAACAGGGGTTGATTGATGAGGTGAAGAAGTTGCGGGCCATGGGGTATGATGGCCTGCTTTCGCCCATGCAGGCAATCGGATATCGCCATGTCAATCAACTGCTTGACGGGCATTGGGATTATGGCGAAATGAAGGAGTATCTTGTTCGGGATACCAGGCGTTATGCAAAACGACAGATGACCTGGTTTGGCAGAAGCAACGACCTGCATTGGTATGATCGATTGCAGAGGTCTCAAGTCATCGATCATATCAGCAAGCATTTAAGCTCGTAGTTATGATTGGTGATATGGTGATCTTACGTCTGAACAGGTACAAATGGGGAATATGTTTAATGTTGATTGTCCAGGTGGAAAGAGCAGGGGAGGGCAGGAACAGATGAGTTATATCCTGCGCCCATACCCTGAAACGATCTCCAAGAACGTCCGTGAACAACTTGCAGCGGAATTAGACATTCCATCTGCAGCTGCCGATCTCCTCTGTCAACGTGGGATATCAACCGTCCAGCAGGCCGTTGACTATCTTTCTCCAAAGCTTAATCAGTTACCGGCACCCTCTTTGCTCAAGGGGATGCAGAAAGGGGTAGACCTGATTATCCGGGCCATGGAGGAGCGACAGCCGGTCATTGTTTTTGGCGATTATGACGTGGACGGTATCTGCGCTACGGCTCTTCTGGTTGATTTTTTATCCTTACTGCACCTGGAGGTGGATTGGCATATACCGAATCGACTGACCGAGGGGTATGGATTGTCCCGTGAGGCAATACGTATGTTCAGCAGAAGGTATGACTCGCAGGCGCTGCTGATCACCGTTGACAACGGAATCAGTGCTGTCGGGGAAATTGCCGAGGCGCGGTCTGCAGGTTTTCATGTCCTCGTAACCGATCACCATGAGCCGCCGGATGTCTATCCGGAAGCCGATGCATTGATCAACCCTAAACAAAAGGGGTGCAATTTTCCCTGCAAAGAGCTTTCAGGGGCAGGGGTTGCCTTTTATCTTCTCATTGCGCTGCGTTCCAGGCTTATGGAGATGGGGTTCTGGCAGGACAACGGATCGCCTAATCTGAAAAATTATCTTGATCTTGTTGCACTCGGCACAGTAGCGGACGTCATGCCGCTTGTCGGGGTGAACAGGATACTGGTCAGGGCCGGACTTGAAATCTTGACCGAAAGGAAACGACCAGGAATCTGGGCACTTTGCGAACACATCGGACTGCGGGAGGGGGACATCACCTCCGAAGACATCTCTTTTCGAATTGCCCCGAGAATAAACGCAAGCGGGCGCCTGGGCACCCCGGAAACCGCGGCTCAACTGCTTACCTGCACCGATGTTGAAAGTGCACTTGAGCTTGCCAGGGCCCTTGATCTTAAAAATATCCGGAGAAGACGGATAGAATCGGAAATCCTGCCCAAGGCAACGGAACAGAGCCGGTTGCAGGTACATGATAATGCTGCCGCTCTGGTGGTCTATGATCCATCATGGCACCCCGGCGTGATCGGTATCGTAGCCTCGAAACTCTGCGAAAAATTTATGCGTCCAGCCATAGCCCTTGCTGATGATCCGATGAAGGCCGGTCATATTAAGGGCTCCGGCAGAACAGCAAACGGAATCAATATCTACCGGGCGCTTGAGGGGTGCAGCAGCTGTATTGCAAAATTCGGCGGCCACCCGAAGGCCATTGGTTTGTCGTTACGCCGTGAAGCATTAGCGGATTTTACCAGGAAGTTCTGCGAGACGGTGGATGAGCAAAATAACGGGGAGGCTTTAGAGGCCGGCCGGCAGATTCTGTATGATCATCGCATAGAAGCTGCAACTGAAACCCAAACTATTAACCCTGAATTTCTCGCACTGTTACGTCAATTTGAACCCTTTGGCGAAAATAATCCGGAACCGGTTTTTCTTCTGCAAAATATTCGGCTTTCACAACTTGCCCTGGTCAAGAACGAACACCTACGGTTTTCCGTACAACTCAACGGAAGAATATACCGGGGAATCGGTTTTGGCATGGGAAAGCATCTGGAGGCTGCGCAAAACCCGGTAGACCTGACTTTTAAATTTAAGCATTCGGTCTACCGGGGAAGGGAGCGGATCGAGCTTATGGCGGTCGCCATCGTGCCAACCATTTGATATTTTAAAAGAAGTAAAAATTCAACATAATATATATTATGCGACATTGTGTTCTTTGGTGCCGGCAGGCGCTCCGGAGCCGTAAACAAAAAGTGGACTTTTCTTCCGGCCTGGGTTTAAATGACGATCCTGTTGATACGGCTGGCGAAGCAGCAAGTGCCGGTGCGTGATAATAACGAAATAACAACTGATTGGATACCATATATTATTTTCTAGATGAAGT
Source organism: Desulfobulbus sp. (assembly GCA_011051825.1). Taxonomy (GTDB): domain Bacteria; phylum Desulfobacterota; class Desulfobulbia; order Desulfobulbales; family Desulfobulbaceae; genus DRLX01. The sequence continues at coordinate 1,157 of DRKH01000092.1, read as the reverse complement.
TTGAGGTTGGAAATGAATAGAGATATTTACCAGGAACCCCTTGTCTCCCGCTATACCAGTCCGGAGATGCAGCACCTTTTTTCAGAACGTTTCAAGTTTACCAACTGGCGCAAATGCTGGGTCGCCCTTGCCGAGGCACAGTATGAGCTCGGTCTCTCCCTTGTGACCCGGGAAATGGTAGACGAGCTCAAGGCGCATGTTGAGGATATTGATTTTGAACTTGCCGCTGCCAAGGAAAAAGAAATCCGTCATGATGTGATGGCCCATGTCTTTGCCTACGGCAAAAAATGCCCTAAAGCTGAAGCTATTATTCACCTGGGTGCAACCTCACAGTTTGTTGTCTGCAACACGGATTTACGCATCCAGAAAAATGCGCTGCACCTGTTGAAGCAAGGTATTGTTACCGTTATTGACAATCTGGCCCGGTTCTGCGAAAAATACAAAGATATGGCCACGCTGGGGTTTACCCATTACCAGGCTGCCCAGCCGACTACGATCGGCAAGCGGAACACCCTGTATATTCAAGATCTGCTCATGGATCTGGAGTATCTCGAGCAGCTCGAGTCGCAGATCGTTGCCCGCGGGGCCAAAGGTACGGTCGGCACCCAGGCCACCTTTCTGGAATTGTTCGAAGGTGACCATGCTAAAGTTCGCGCTCTGGATAAACTTGTTGCCAAAAAGCTTGGATTTAACGATGTTTTTCCTGTTACCGGACAAACCTATCCTCGTAAACTCGACATGAAAACAGCCGAGACCCTGGCCGGGGTCGGCATGTCGGCCCACAAGTTTGCCGTTGACATGCGACTGCTTTCCAACCTCAAGGTCCAGGAAGAGCCTTTTGCAAAACAACAGGTCGGCAGTTCAGCCATGGCGTACAAGCGCAATCCCATGCGATCCGAGCGCATGACCGGGCTTGCCCGCAAACTCATGGGCCTGCCCGCTGATTTTGCCGCCACTGCGGGCAACCAGTGGTTTGAGCGTACCCTGGATGATTCCGCCATCCGGAGAATGGATATTGCCCAGGCCTTTCTTCTGACCGACGCGATCCTCAAGCTCTATGTGAATATCACCAGTGACATGGTTGTCTATCCCAAGCAGGTCGAGCGGTATCTCAGGGCCGAACTCCCCTTTATGGCGACGGAAAAAATACTTATGGC
>DRKH01000091.1 GCA_011051825.1 Desulfobulbus sp. | reverse complement strand
TACTGCCAGGGCTGTGAGCGGTTTCTGACCGAAAAGGAGCTGGTCGACGGCAAGTGCCCCGATCACCTGACGGTTCCAAAGGAGATAAGCGAACAGAACTATTTTTTCCGGATGTCCAAATATCAGGACTGGCTCATCGAACATATCAAAAACAATCCCGAATACATCACCCCTGAGCGCTACCGGAACGAGGTCCTGTCCTTTCTCAGCGAGCCCCTGGAGGATCTCTGTATCTCCCGGCCCACCACGCGGCTGACCTGGGGGATCCCGCTGCCCTTTGACGAGAATTTTGTCACCTATGTCTGGTTTGATGCCCTGATCAATTACGTGTCCGGACTGGGCTGGCCGGACGGGGATGAGTATGCAAAATACTGGCCGGTGGCCGAGCATGTGATTGCAAAGGATATCCTCAAGCCCCATGCCATCTACTGGCCCACCATGCTCAAGGCCATGGGGTTACCGCCGTATCAGCGGCTCCATGTCCACGGCTACTGGAACGTGGATGAGACCAAGATGTCCAAGTCCATCGGCAACGTGGTCCGGCCCGGGGAGCTGGTCGAGGCCTATGGTGTTGACACGGTACGGTATTTTCTCCTCCGGGAGATGAGTTTCGGGCTGGATTCCTCGTTTTCCAGCGAGGCCATTGTTGCCCGCCAGAATTCCGATCTGGCCAATGACCTGGGCAACCTGTTCTCCCGTTCTCTGACCATGGTCGCCAAGTATGCAAATGGTGTAGTCCCGACCCCGGACAACGATAACCTGACCGATCAGGACCGGGAGGTGATCGCAGCGGTGGAGACAATGGTTGACCGCTACCGGCAGGCCATGGAAAATTTTGCCTTTCACCAGGGATTGCAGGCGGTGTGGGAGGTTATCGGTCTGCTCAACCGCTACATTGTTACCAACGCGCCCTGGGAGCTGGCCAAGGATGAGGCGGGCCGGGCCCGGTTGGATACGGTGCTGTATTTCCTGGTCGAAGGCCTGCGGGTTCTTGCCCTGGTTCTGCGGCCGGTGATGCCGGTGGCCAGTGAAAAAATGGCCCGGGCGCTGGGCCTGCAGGCTGAACTTGCCGGCGCAACCCTGGAGGCCAGCGGTCGCTGGGGTGTGCTGAAGCCGGGAACAACGGTGGATAAAGGGCCGCAACTCTTCCCCCGCCTGGACAAAAAGAAAAAGAAGCAGTCGCAGCAGCAGAAAAAACAGGTGAAGAAGAAGTCGAAACAGGACGCCTCAGTAGATATGGAGGGACTGATCACCTTTGAGGAATTCGGCAAGGTTGAGCTGCGGGTGGCGGAAATCGTGGCGGCCGAGAAGATTAAAAAAGCCGATAAACTACTCAAACTCAGTGTGAAGGCACCCGAAGATCGAACGGTTGTGGCCGGCATTGCCAAGTTTTATTCGCCCGAGCAACTGGTGGGCAAAAAGGTGCTCATCGTTGCCAATCTCAAACCGGCCAAGCTCATGGGCGTCACCTCGCAGGGTATGGTCCTTGCGGCCAAGGAAAAGGATGCAAACGGCAACGAGCGGCTGGTGTTGTCGACTGTGGACGGAGATATTGCTCCTGGCTCAAGGGTTGCTTGACATCAGTCCTGTTCATGCGCATTGTGTTGTGCTGAAACACCAAGCCCAATGTCATTCACTTAGGAATAGAAATTAAATAACGTGGACAATATCGTGCTCATCTTTAGGTCAGGTTGAGGTGCCGATGTCTCGTAAACTCCGACCTGCACAAAGAAAAAATAAGTAAAACGCGGAATAAAAAAAATGTTTATGCTCAGTAATTTTCTGATTGCCATTGCCAAACTGTTGAACTTTGTTCTCAGTGCCTATATCTGGATCGTGATCGCCCGGGCCGTGATCTCCTGGGTCAATGCCGACCCATACAATCCCATTGTCCGTTTTCTGGTCCAGGCCACAGAACCCGTGTTGTCCAGGATCCGACGGGTCTTGCCGATCATGGGTGGTATGGACCTGAGCCCGATGCTTCTTATCCTGGCGGTCGTCTTTCTGCAGAGTTTCCTAGTGCCCACCCTGCAGCAGATCGCCATGTCCCTTCGTTAATCCCTATGCCGTTTGTACAGGCGAAAGAGGACGGCACGCTTATCCTTTCGCTGTATGTGCAGCCCCGGGCCGGGAAGAATGAACTGGCCGGGCTCCATGACGGCGCCCTCAAGCTTCGGCTGACCACTCCGCCCGTGGACGGCAAGGCCAACAAGGCCGTTGTCACCTTTCTTGCCAAGAAACTCAAACTGCCAAAATCAGCGATTGTTCTCCGGAGCGGTCTGAAAAATCGTCGCAAACAGGTGCAGATTATCGGCCTGGACGAGCAGGCGGTTCGGGAACGCCTTGGCCTGCCCTGATCTCTTTTTTCTACCGGTCTTCTTCTCTGAAAACAGCGGGTTCCGAGTTACTGGTTCTGAGTTTACAGTCAGCCGCCTTCGGCGGTTGTTATTTATAAAACAGGATTAATATCAAGGCCGTAGGAACCCGCCCCCGCGGACGATCTTTACCCGGCGCCCGTACGCTGTTTTCATGCTTCGAAGTCTGCGCTATCTGTTGTGC
>DRKH01000090.1 GCA_011051825.1 Desulfobulbus sp. | reverse complement strand
AAATCAGGGATAACATCGCTTGTTCATCCGGATTGCAGAACCCAGTAAATTCATCACAAATTCGCTGGGTTCGTAATACCCTTTGGTATTCAGCGATGGTATCCCTTGTATCAGGCTGAGGATTGTAGGTAATCAGATATTTCTGTGAATCCTGCCTGATCCTGCAGAGAGGTAGATAAGCGCAGACTCCGTGGCTGCTGGTGAACAGCAATATGCATGCATAACCAGGGCCTGTACCATCAAAACAGCAATACCGGGAGCACACACCCTTGACCACAAAAAAGACGTCCTGCTGCGATCTCTGCGGACAGGAAAAAAAAATACGGACCAACGGCGATCGCCGGTTATGCGCGACCTGCAAAACCATTGTCAGCCATGTGAAAAATCACCCGGACAGAGTCAGGAAATCCTGGCAAGAGCTGTATGGCGAACCGATTCAACCCGGTCCGCCACGCCCGGCAATACAGGATGAGAAGGAAATGCCGGACGTCCTGGACGGAAAACGATACCGGGCCGTTGACCGTGAAAACAACAAGTGGTACCTGTCTGTAAGTGAGGTTGAGGGCTACCCGGTAGAGGTCTTTGCCTCAACCGCCTTTGACCGCGACAATGAGCTGCAGTCACGAATCTCCAACCTGACCACCATCACCCGGCTCATCTCTCTTATTCTGCGTCATCTCTTTCTCGGCGAACGCTTAACCCTGGCCAAATGTCTCAAACAGATTCAACGAAGCTCACGGCAACGCGATGATCTGCCTGACATGCTCTACCGTGTGTTGAGTCGTTACGCCGACGAACCAAATCATGAGAACAGCAAAAATATATGAGTCCCACAATTACCTCTAAAGACCTTACACTCAAGGAACAGGTGGAGTTCTACTCCAGCCTGCTGGACAACTGCTCCGACCTCATTCATAGTGTCAGCCCGGAGGGAAAATTTCTCTATGTCAATCAGGCCTGGCGCGATACCCTGGGCTATTCGGAAAAGGACATCGAGCAGTTATCGCTGATGGACATTATCGATGACAAATACAGAAAGAAATGCCGCAATATCTTCAACGCCCTCATCGGCGGAGAACGCATAGACCGGAATGAGACCCTATTTATAACAAAAGACGGTCGCAGAATAGCGGTTGAAGGACGCTGCCGGACAACCTATGCCAACGGCAAGGCGGTCTCGATGACCGGTATTTTCCGCGACATATCGTTACAGGTCAAAAACAATCTTGCCCTGGGGGAAAGTGAGCAGCGTTTCCGGACCCTCTTTGAAAACAGTACCGAGATCATGCAGATGGTTGCCACCGACGGCCACTTTCTGCACATTAATGCAGCCTGGTTACAGGCCTTTGGCTACAACAGAAAGGAGGTGAGCAAGCTTACTATTTTTGATCTGATCGCACCCGATTGTCAGGGACACTGTGAAAAAACCTTTCAGCAGGTCCTCGCCGAGGACAGAGTCCACCCGATTGAGACCACATTTATTGCCAAAAACGGTGACCGGGTAGAGATAGAAGGCAGTGCCGTAGCTATCTTCAAGGATGGGGCCCCCCAGTACTCTCAATGTATATTTCGAGACGTCACCGAAAAACGAAAGATGGAAGAAGAGCTGCTGAAAGCTCAGAAGCTTGAATCCATCGGCGTGTTTGCCGGTGGCCTTGCCCACGATTTCAACAACCTGCTGACGGCAGTGCTCGGCAATATTTCCCTGGCCAGGGAAAAGGTTGCCAAAAATTCTCCCCATGCCGGCCGATTGGAAAAAATAGAAACGGCTACTTTGCGGGCCAAAGGACTCACCCAGCAACTGTTGACCTTTGCCCGGGGAGGCGCGCCAATCAAAAAGCTCTCCGGCATAGCCGATCTGGTTAAAGACTCCGTCGACTTCCCTCTTCGGGGCTCAAATATTAAACAGCAATACCGGTTTACCGATGATCTCTGGTCGGCGGAAGTCGATGAAGACCAGCTCAACCAGGTAATACAGAATCTGGTTATCAACGCCAGACAGGCCATGTCCGAGGGCGGAAATTTTGGTGTAACCGGCACGAACATCACCCTGGGCAGTGACCATCATACCGGGCTGAAACCCGGTCGCTACCTCTTGCTGACCTTTTCCGACCAGGGCCCCGGTATTTCCCGCCAGGACCAGGAAAGAATCTTTGACCCCTATTTTTCCCGCAAGGAAAGTGGCAGCGGCCTTGGCCTTGCCGTTGCCTATGCTATCATGAAAAAACATGACGGCCTGATAACGGTCGATTCCGTCCCCGGCAAGGGAACCACCTTCTCCCTCTACCTTCCGGCCGCCCGGAAACGATTCAAGGAGCTGGGGAAACAGCACAATGAGGATGCAGCAACCGGAGGGAATATCCTCATCATGGATGATGAAAAGATCGTACGTGATGTGGTTGGTGAAATGTTGAATTTTCTCGGCTACGCGACCTGCTCGGCGGAACATGGTGAACAGGCCATCATGTTGTATAAGAAAGCTCTGGCCAATGGCAGACCCTATGATGCCGTCTTGATGGACCTGACCATTCCCGGAGGAATGGGGGGAAAAGAAACCATGGCCGAACTGCTTGAAATCGACCCTGAGGCCAAAGGGATTGCCTCCAGTGGCTACGCCAATGACCCGATCATGGCCCATTTTAACGAATACGGTTTTAAAGACGTTATTCCGAAGCCTTACCAGATGGACGAACTGCGGGCCATTCTCGCCCGGACACTTCCGGCCGGCAGCTGACCCGGAGCCTCATCCCCATAGCCGTCAAGCTAAAAATAAATATCATTGGCGGAAGCAAAAAGTAGGGTGGGCATTGCCCACCAAAAAAAGCTGCTGAACCCCATGCACTCTATATGTAGCAACGTCCTTCCGGCGAAGCAGCTATTATTACAACCCACTTTCTGCTGGTGGGCGGTGCCCACCCTTATAAAAGGTGTTGAAAAGTGTCTCCAGAAATCAATTTTCAGTAATTCTGGGCTGAAAAAACAGCTTTTTTTTCGTTTACATTTCCTTGCTGGGATTTGAGGTATGGAACTTATCAGGCGATTTTTTGAACTTT
>DRKH01000089.1 GCA_011051825.1 Desulfobulbus sp. | reverse complement strand
AGGTAGGGGCAGAGAACTAGCCCAACCACCACCTGTAACTGTTCAGGAGTGCTCCATATCTGTGCAGTCAGGCCTGTGAACTATAGTGATTCCTATGTGAATCAGGCCTGACCGTGCAGAGATGGGGTGCTCCTGAACAGTTACGTCTGCTTGAACGAATATTTAGGTCCAGGCTGCCGGAATTTCTGGCGTACCTGCCCGGTATCTGGTAGTAAACTTTACAGCAAGAGCGGGTGGCGGTCTCCTCCCCGCGCAGAGATATCATTGTGCTTTCGGAAACGGAAAATATGGATCATCAAAAATATATGCTGGAGGCTTTGGCCCAGGCCAGGATGGCCTTGATGGCCCAGGAGTTTCCGGTTGGCTGTGTATTGGTCAGGGACGGCGAAATAGTCGCCCGGGGCCACCGACAAAACAGCAGGTCGGAGGTGTGTAACGAAATCGATCATGCCGAAGTGGTCACCCTGCGCATGTTGCTTTCCAGGCAGCCTGAAACGGATTGCAGTCGTCTGGTCGCCTACTCCACCATGGAGCCCTGCCTGATGTGCTACTCCACTATGCTGCTCTCCGGGGTCCGTCATTTTGTCTATGGGTATGAAGACCGGATGGGGGGCGGAACCAACCTGCCCCTTGCCCGGCTCAATCCACTGTACGCAGAGATGTCGGTACGGGTGGAAGCCGGTGTTCTTCGCAACGACTGCCTTGCTCTGTTTCAGCAGTTTTTTCGTGATTTTTCCTACTGGCAGGATAGTTTGCTCTCGCAGTATACCCTTGCCCAGCCCATACAGGATATGTAACCCTATGATCAAGCCGACACCTGCCCGAACAGTGGGTTTCAGACCCGGTGAGCGGAATGTCTTTTTTCACCTGCTCACCGCCTGCAATCTGAGTTGTAAACACTGCTATATTAATCCGCCCCAGCACGGTACCGTCACCTTGTCTCTGGAAACGGTGCTCGCCTGGCTTAGATGTTTTTCGCGGCCTGATCAGGAGTCAAACCTTATTCTCCTTGGCGGTGAGCCGACCATGCACCCGGACCTTGCCGGAATTATCCGGGCGGCAAAATCCATGAACTACCACGTAACCGTCGATTCCAACGGCTTTCTTTTTCATGATTTGCTGGACCGCGTCAGTCCGGAGGAGCTGGATTTTTTAAGTTTCAGTCTGGACGGCCCGGATGCGGCGGTCAATGATCCGATTCGCGGCGATGGCGTTTTTGCCACCTGTACGGAAAATATAAAAAAGGCGGTGGCGCAAGGGTTTCGGACCAGCCTGATCTATACGGTTTCCGGAATGAATATCGTCCACCTCCATAGGATGCCGGAACTGGTTAAGGAACTTGGGGTTCAACGATTTTTTATCCAGGTGATCGGGCTGCGCGGTAAACCTGCCGGAGGTATGCTCAGCCCGGAAACGGCCTGGCAGGTCGACCCGGAACACTGGCTGGAGATTGTGCCCGAGGTTGCAGCCCGGGCGGCCGAACTTGGTCTCGCCGTGACCTATCCCAAGGTGTATCTTGATCCTGATGAACCCTTTGAGTGTGCCGGGCAGGTTGCGGAAAATTATTTTATTTTTCCCAATGGCCGGGTGTATCAATGTCCACTCTGCGAGGATTACCCCATCCATGGCTTCTGCATGGAAAACGACCAGTTGGTTAAGCGCAGGGGCCTGAATGAGGATCGTTTTTTTACCCTTTCCATTCCCGAAGGATGCGTGATGAACAAGTTGCTGCAGCCGGACAATATTGAATATCTGGCAGACGGCTCTCCCAGACACAGGATTTCCTGTTGTCTGCTGAAACAGCATATTGAACCGGTACGGAAATAGAGTATGTCCGGCGATAATCGATCAGAGTTACAGGAACTCTATTCCCGGGCCCTGGAGCTGTATGAACAGGATAAACCGGATCAGGCCGTTCCCCTGTATGAGCAGATTCTATCCATTCACCCGGATGCGGATCTTGTGCGGTATAATCTGGGTCTGGCTCTGTACGCCCTGGAGGAGTTTACAGCCGCTGCCGCCGCTTTTCTTGGAGCAGCGGCAATACATCCCGATGATCCGGATTACTGGTTCAACGGTGGCCTTGCCCTGAAACAGTCCGGTGCGTTTTCCCAGGCCCTGGAGGCCTATGGAAAGGCATATCTGCTCCAGCCGGAAGACGAGGATATCCTTTTTAACATGGGTTGCTGTTATCAGGCGGCCGGACAGCGATCGGATGCCATGGCTGCCTATGAGAAGGTCCTTGCCCTTTCAGATCAACACTGCTCCGCTCTCAGTAATCTGGCTTACTGCGCCCACCTGGAAGGGGCCTATGAAAAGGCTGCCGGTCTCTATCGCCGACTGCTCAGGGTTCGGCCCGATCACATGGCCGCCGGCTACATGCTCGATGCTCTGGAAGGGAAGAATACGGCAACACCACCGCCCGAATACATACAGCAGCTTTTCGACGGCTATTCCGGAAGTTTTGATCAGGACCTGGTGGAAAACCTCTCCTATCGCGTACCGGCCCTGTTGGCCAGCCTGCTCCAGCAGGCAATCGGGCCGGGACATGGAGATAAAAAGGTGGTTGACCTGGGGTGCGGTACCGGCCTTTCCGGCCGAGCCGTTGTCGAATACGCCTCTTTTTTAATCGGAGTGGATCTGTCGGCAAAAATGGTACGTGAGGCAGAAAAAAAAGGCTGTTATGATGAACTGGCTGTCGGTGAGGTGGTTGATTTTCTTCGGCAGCAGTCTGAGCCGGCCGACCTGCTGCTTGCCGCTGATGTCCTCACCTACCTCGGTGACCTTGAGCCTCTTTTTCAGGCCGCCTTCGCGACTCTTCACCCCGGCGCTCTGTTCTGCTTTTCCACTGAACGTGGTGAGGACGATGGTTGGCAGCTCCGGCCCACAGGCCGTTATGGGCATGGCCGCAGCTATATTCGACAGCTGGCGGAAAGGACCGGGTTTGAAATCCTGGTCTGCAGGGCTGCTGAGCTTCGAAGAGAGCGGAACCAATGGATAGCCGGTGATCTTTACCTGCTGGGGGCATAGCTGTCAAGCTAAGGCGAATCCAGTAACATATCAGCAGGTTGTGTTACGTCAGGAGCCCGCCCCGCGGGCGATTGTCGGCAGAAACATCAATATGACGCATAATTATCGCCCGCGGGGCGGGCTCCGGTATTCTTATCCCCTGATATTCTAGATAATTTGTGTTGGCTTGACGGCTATGCTGCTGGGGGTGGTGCGAAAATAACCGGAACATACTGTTTGTCCCTTTTGGAGTCTTCGCTACCTGCGAAACTCCGAAAGCGGGGTGTTCGTGAACAGTTACGGTCTTTGGTATTGTATAAATCGTGCACCCATCTGAAGAGTTACAAAAAGAGTTACAAAAAGAGTTGTAAAAAATCCCCTGCAGTCGGCCCCTTCGGAAAACACAAAGTATGGTTGAGGGGTCGACTGCCGGCGGTCGGGGATATAGCCGTCAGGGAAGAAAAGGTTGGCCGGGTCGGCAATGTTACGGGGCGGAAAACCGAGCGTTTCGAGTTTACAGTTAGCGCCCGGAGCCTTCGCTCCGCTTACCTGCGGCAGCTTCCCACCCTGTTTTCATTGTTCGAACGCTATATCATCTGTTGTGCCCACCAGCCGTGCTGGTTTATTTAAGAAGAAGTCTGTATACAAACTGCAGGGCGGTACAATTGCGCTCTGGTAAAGGGGCCGATGTGGTAAGCTTAACGGTTACGCTTTTGGATTGCGTGGTTGTGGAACCGTTGACACTTGCGTAGACCCGGTAATAATAAGTTCTGTCCGGCGTCAGCCCTTCGACCCGGAACAGGTTGTCGGTGCCCACGTTCAGGTCCCTGTATCCATCGACAAAGCTCCCGAACTCAGGGTCGGTGGAAACATCAAGATAGTAGGCGTCCACCTTGTCGGTGAGTTCGGCCCAGGAGGCATAAAATGCTGTTCCCCGGACGTTGAAGTGATCCGGTACCTGTACGTGCATGAATTTTGTGATATCCGTCAGGTAGATATCACCATCGGCAGCCCATGCTATGAGGTTCCGGCTGATGGTGGGGCTGGTATCGGTAAGGGTATTGTCTGTTATCCGGACGTATCCTTCTGTTTTATTGTGGAGAACGATTTCCTTGTCTGTGCCGTCATTTCTGGTCAGTACCTGTCGGTTATGGTCGACAGTTGTGCTTTTGTTCCAGACGAAACCTTCCGGTGCCGGTGCCCCTTTTGGCGGATCACTCATCAGGTTGTAGACATATAGACTTTCCGTCTTGTCGGCGGCGTGCTGCGTCCAGATCACCTGTTGCGGATCAATTCTCGGGCTGCTGCAGTCCACAGCAGGATTTGAGATGGCCACGGGCGCGGAACCGTCGGTGGCATCGTAGAGCATGATCCGGCCGGGCTCAAAAATATGGGTGATTGCCTGAGCCGTCCACACTATTCGTCCGGCGGCAATTCGCGGGCTGTAATTATCCTTGCCGTCGTCGGAGATTCTGCTGCCTCCGACCGGACTGCCATCCTGAATTCGATAGAGAAAGATCTGATTTCCCCCGCCGGCGTGTTTCTGCCAGACAACAAAATCACCATCCGTCCGGGGCGAGAGGTCATCACTGTCATCGTCGGTGAGCTGGATAACTGTCTCGTTAACCAGATCGTACAGGAAGATTTCCCAGTCGTTTCCTCCGGAGCTTGTCCCGGCCAGCCCTCCCTTGCCCTGCCAGACCAGAGCCATGCCGGAAAGCATCGGAAAGCTGTTATCTGAAATGGAGCTGGGGGCGGTGATGTTCCGCACCGTTGTCGGTTGGGCACAGAACCCGTCGGCAGCAGTTGTAAGGGAGTAAACAATCACAAAGAATGAGAAAACAAGAATTCTCGATTTCATGGCTTCGGTTCCTTCAATAAGATGTCGAAAAATGCTGTTACCAGGTAATGGGATCACTGCCGCCATAGGCCCCCATGTCGTTGCCGTCATCGCCACTGTTTTTTGCCGGAGAGGCTGTCTGAATCCGGTAGTCTGCAGCTCCTCGATCGACAAAGAGAGGGTCGGCAAAGATTTCATGGGGATTGGCCGTCTTGGCCCCCTTGAACCCAAGATAGAAGCATCCTCCGGTTTGGAAGGGTATGTAGGTCGGGGGCTGCTCGGGATGGTCTCCGTAAAAATTGCCGTAATACAGGTTGTAATCCCGTTTGTAATCCGGTCCCTCCGCACAGACGGCATCTCTGATGCCCGCCTTCATATTATAGGCGGCGATGTTGTTTTTTATGATGCGGGGAAGCTGGGTATCGTTTTTGAGTGGTGGGTCGTAAAAATTACGGGCAAGACCTGTATTCGGATCGGTCGTGGTGTTGATATCATCATAAATAATTCCGCCGCCTCTGTACTGGCCAAGGCCAGCAATGTAGGAACCATTATCCACCACCGTGTTATTGCTGATTTCCGTAATGCCCCAGACGTCGATAAAGGGAAAGGGCTCGTACGGGTCGCTGGTATCGCCGGAGAAGCGGATACCGCTCCTTGAATTGTTGTAAACCAGATTGTTGGTGATAACGCCGGAGGCGTGATCCAGCCGCATTCCGCAAAGGTTGCCGTGGATTTTGTTTCGACGAATTGTCAGGTCGACAGGCCCTCTGAATCTATCAAAGGCAACGCTGCTTGGTGGATTATCAGGATCGGGCGGATAGATTCCGGACCAGTCGCCGGTGGAAATTCCGGCCACATCGGGATGGGTGTGGATGTCGTTATCCGTTATGATTGCCGTGCAGTTTTTAAAAAATGCGATCCCGGATTTTGCGTTCTGATAGATATTGTTGCCGTCTATGGTGATGACGCCGGAGACCCATTCTAAAACTGAAATGCCGGCCCTTCCATTCAGATAAATATTGTTGCCGGTGATCAACACGGGTAGGGAGGACGGGTTGACGGTATATTTGGAATTCTGAAAGGTAAAAAAGGTGATCCCCGCAGTCCCGTTACTGTAAATATCGTTTCCGCTGCCGATGGTCAGAGTGGAAGCGCCACCGATATTGATCCCGGATTCGGTATTGTCGTGAATGCTGTTGTTGGTGATATGCGGGCTGACACTGCTTGTGTCCAGGAGTAAGATACCGGCCCGGCGATTGCCCTGGATGGTGTTGTTCTCTATACTCAGCTGGTCGATATGGTAGAGTCGTATGCCGCTTCCCTTGTCGTCTGCACCGGTGCCGTTGCCGGTGATGAGGTTGCCGTCGTTTATGCCGCTGCCGCCGATGGTTATTCGGTTGTTGGCGGTATCGTTGTATCCCCGAAGATAGATGCCGGCCGTGCCGTTACCCTGGATGGTGTTCCCCTGTATAACAATGGTGCTGTTGGTGACCGTGCCTGCATACTGGGTGGTTATGCCGGCGTACCTGCTGTTGGAGATTGTGTTGCCGATGATGTTGACACTGACCTGGCCGTTAACCCTGATCCCTGTCTTTGAGTAGGACGGTGACCCTTTGATATCGCAGTTGCTGATTGTTATATTGTTGGATCCGTCATACACCCTGATGATGGCGGCATTTGACCACATTCCTGCTGAAGAGGCATCGATGGTGAATCCGTCCAGCGTACAGTCGTCGACCCCGTAAAATTTAACAAAGGTCTTTTTGACGGGCAGTATGACCGGACGGGTAGCCTGGGCACTGCGTAAATCCACTCCGGTTTTCATGTAGATCCGTTCCGAGTAATTTCCCGGATAGACAAGGACGTCATCACCTGGCGAGGCAGATGATATTGCGTCAGCGATGGAACAGTATGGATCTCCGGAAGTTCCCGAGCCGTTCCAGGGGCACGCATCGTCATCAACATAGATATTGGCGGCAAGGGCGGGTGATGTCAAAAGGAGAAGAAAAACAAGGCTGAACATGAGGTGGAAAAGTTTTGATCTCTCGAAAACAGTTTTTTTGATTTTCATTGTCTGTCGACCTTTATTCTTAAGTTCTTCAGGGTAAAAACTGAAACTCAGTTACATTTTTGTAGTTCGCGACCTGTATCCAGCAAAAGCAGGGAGTGATTAGGGTTCGTTCAAAAATAACTTCGTAGAGGGAGTGGACAATGTGACATAGATCTGGTCGATCTGATTGAGTGAAACCGCAGACGTAGTGGGCTACGTCGAGGATTTTACGATTGAAGATCGACCAAAGATATGTTGCAGTGTCAACTCAAAATGCGAAGTTATTTTTGAACGAACCCTTAGTTCAAAGCTTAGTGAACCACTATAGTTTCATGAAGAAATTCTTGCAAGAATTATGCTTGTTTTAAGTGTGGGGCCAGATTCATCGGCAAGAATAACCGACGCAGGTAAGCGGAGCGTAGTGGAGACTCCGGGCGGCAACTATTCTGACCTCCGGCCTCTGACATCTGTCTTCTGTTACGGATAAACCAGCATGGCTGGACCAGATTTTTCGGCCCCAGCCACGACGAACCATGAACATAGCCTGAACCGACAGTGCTTCGCGGGCTATTTTCAGATAAACCTCCATGCCCGGAAGGCTCAACAGATAGCGCAGACGTAACTATTCAGCTAGCAGCAAAATGTATGCATAACCTGAGCCTGTAGCTGTTCAGGAGTGCCCCATATTTGTGCAGGCAGGTTGACCAGGCTATACGCGGCCGGTATGCCGGGCGGCCTGACCGTGCAAAGATGGGGTACTCCTGAACAGTTACGCGCAGACTTCGAAGCATGAATACAGCATCCATGGCCACGGACAGGGGGGCTGGGAAGAGCACTCTGGTACCTTGCTGATATTGTAGTATATTTTTATAAACAACACCGCCAAAGGCGGGAAACCCGGAACCCGAAACCCGAAACCCGAAATCCGCTATTTTCGGATAAAAACCCTGCCGGCGATGATACCTGCCTCGTAGAGGCCGAAAAGCGGCAGAGAGAGCAGGGCTGTTGCCGTTATTTCACCGGCTGTCAGAAGAAAGGAGAGCACCACTATGGCCATGTAGAAATATTTTCTTCTGGCTTTGAAGTGTCGGCGACTGACCAGGCCGGTTTTGATGGCCATCACCATAAGAAAAGGGATTTCAAAGGCAATGCCGAAGGCCAGCACCATGCGGGCGACAAAGGTGAGGTAAAGCCCGAGCTTGGGCATGGGCTGCAGGTTGTCACCGGCATAGCTCATGAAAAACATCATTGTTCTGGGCAGGACGATAAAAAAGGAAAACAGTGCCCCGGCGGCAAAGAGCAGGGTGGCCCAGAGGACAACCCGCTTGGCAACGCGTCGCTCGTTGTCAAGCAGACCGGGGGATATAAACATCCAGGCCTGGTAAAGGAGCACCGGAAAGCTGACCGTGATTCCGACCAGGAGCGAGAGCTTGATGTAGCTGATAAAGGCCTCGGTCAGCTTGGTGTACACCAGGTGATCAAGATCGGGATAGGCCAGGAACAGCGGCCGCATGCAGAAACCGGCTATCGGGTCGATGAACAGATAGGCCAGGCTGGTGGTAACGAGGATAGCCAGAAAGCTGCGGATCAGCCGTTTGCGGAGTTCCTTGTGATGGGGGGCAAAATGTTCAAGGGCTGCAATCATGCTGCAGGATCCGGCGGCTGTTTGTCGATTTTAGCGGTTTGCGACTCTTCCGTCTCCTGCTCTTGCTCAACAGGGGGCGCTGTTTCCCCAGGCGTCTCGGAGACGGCGGATTCCGGTTCTTTTCTGCGATCTCTTTCCCATGGTCGTTCCTCAAGAGGCTGGAGGTCAATCAGGTCGATATCGCTGTTGGTGTTCTCTTCGTCTTCCGTCCCGGCTTCCCAGGTGTTCGGTTCGTCGTCGAGCAGATGGTTTCGGAGTTCATGGGCGGTTTTTTTCAATTCTCCCTGAACATCTCCCAGAACATTACCCTCTTCATTGAGGCTTGCCTTGACCTGATTAACGGTTTTTTTCAGTT
>DRKH01000088.1 GCA_011051825.1 Desulfobulbus sp. | reverse complement strand
TTATCTACCTCTCTGCACGGTCAGGCCTGATTCACATAGGAATCACTATAGTTCACAGGCCTGACTGCACAGATATGGAGCACTCCTGAACAGTTACAGGTGGTGGTAGGGCTAGTTCTCTGCCCCTACCTGAATAGTTACCATTTTTCCCCTAGCGGCGGCTGCGCATGTTTTCCATCAACAGCAGAAATGGTCTTCAATGGTATTCAAGCAGGAAGATACCTCTTCCCCATGGCCTGTTTACCAGGCACGGGGGAACCGGCAGCGGGGCCTATGCCTCATTGAATCTCAGCTTCGGGGTAGGAGATTACAAGTCAACGGTTCAGGCGAACAGAAACCGGTGCAAACAGGTCCTTGATATCAGGAAACTGGTCTCAAGCAGACAGGTTCATGGAGATGCGGTCGCCCTTATCGAATCGATTGACAGCGACCTGGAACTAGACGGCTATGACGCCCTGATCACCAATCAGCCGGGGGTCGGGCTCCTCATCCAGCAGGCAGACTGCCAGGCAGTCCTTCTCTACGATCCTCAACACCGGGTCATTGCCGCCATCCATAACGGCTGGCGTGGTTCAGTGGCCGACATCATCGCCAAAACCATCCGCTCGATGCAACAGAATTTTTCGGTTGAGCCAAGAGAGATCATGGCTGTAATCAGCCCATCACTTGGCCCCTGTTGCGGGGAGTTCGTCAATTATCGGCAGGAACTGCCGCTTGAACTTCACAGCTTCCAAAACACCGCCAACCATTTTGATTTTTGGGCAATCAGCCGTCGGCAGCTTCAACGGGCCGGTGTACAGGAGCACCATATTGAAACGTGCGGCATCTGTACCGTTTGCGATACGAACTTTTTCTCCTATAGAAGAGCCCGGGAACCGGGCAATGGAGTCACCGGCAGAAACGGCTCCATCATTGGCCTGCCGGCTTAAAAAAAAAATAACTGTTCAGGAGCACCCCATCTCTGCACGATCAGGCCAGATTCACATAGGAAGAACTATAGTTCACTGCCCTGACTGCACAGATAGGTAGATAAGCGCAGACTTCGAGCGCAGACTCCGTGGGGCACTTTTGAACAGTTACGATTTGTGGTATTGCATAAATCGTGCACCTATCTGAATAGTTAAAAAAAATTACTCGTCCACCCCGGGCAACGCAAAGTCACAAACCAGGGGTGCATGATCGGAATAGAGGACCTCCGGAATCCGGAAGTCGGTCACCACAAGATCGGGACTGTGGAGAATAAAATCAAGCTGTCGTTTGGGAGCTCTGCTGGGATGGGAGGGTTGCCCCTTGCTGTTGGCATTGATGAGGCCGGTGGCGCCGAGAAAAAGATCAAGCTCTTTGTTGCCCCAGAGTACATTGAAATCACCGGCAACAATCATCGGGCCTTTGACTTCGCGAGTCAATCGATAGAGACGTTCAAGCTGATATTGTCGATTACGAAAGGTCAGGGAGAGATGAACAAGAAAAACGGTAACCAACCCCAATCTGGCCTCAATCACCAGCCGCTTGACCCCCTGTTCAAAATAATGAAAACGATGACTGCGGATAGGAAGACTGGACAGGACGGCATTGCCCTGCCGGTTGAGCAGAGGCACCTTACCGGCAACGGATTGGACCCCATATTTTGACTCAATGACATGATAATGCCCCAGTCGGTCGGCAATCTGTTCGGCCTGACAGAGTTTGCCGGTTCGAAACGACCCCCCGTCAACCTCAACCAAGCCGATAATATCAGGGGCAAGCTCACGAATGAAGCCTATGATATCGTCAAGCACGCCGTTGGTCTGTTTCAAGTAGCCCGCATAGGGAAGCGGCAGATGAAACCGTGCCCCTATTCCGGCACAATAACGTATATTATAGAGCAGAAAGCGCACGATGACTCCTGGATTAACGCGCCTCTAGCGCAGACCGAACACGCCGCCTTTCTGTGAAGAAAAAACCGGATTCCCTCCACGACGGCCACGGCCGCCACCGCCATTGCTGTGTCCCTGCAACTTCACGTTATCCTGTTTATGTTCCCCGGCAAAAAGGGTCCGGGCTGCCTGAGGGCCGCCGCCGGCCTCTTCTATCAAAGCGGAAAACTTGAGGCAATCCTTAAAGTAACTTTTTTTCTTTAACCATTTAGGCCAGTTCTTCTTTTCCTGATAAAGCTGCAAACCAGGCATATTGACGTAGAGGGTGGTGATCGCCTCTTTTGCCGATCGCTTGATATTAAAACGAGCACAGATGATTTCTTCCAGGGCCGTACGAATCTCCATCAGCAGGGTGCGGTAGCCGCCGCCCTTAACCTCTCTGTTGAAGAGATCAAACTTCTTTTCCACCCAGGGAAACAGGATGGCCGCAAACAGCATATATTCGGGTAATCGGACCTGCCGATCATCGGAAGCCACATGAAGCCTGTCGACAACATCGAGAATGGAATACAACTCCTGCTTCTTCCGGTCATCCTTCAACAGCGACTCATAAAATGGAAACAGGGTAAACAGAATTCCACTCTGGACACATTTTTCAGCCCACGGCCGACTGCAACCGGAGATCAGATCCTTTAAAAGTTCATCGCGGATACGGGAAGTCGGGCATAGATTGAGCTTGTCCCGCTGGGCGACAATGGCCTGCCAGGTACCATCTTCTATGGTAAAACCGGTCCGGGCCGCGTGCCGGACCGCGCGCAGCATTCGCACCGGATCACGGGTGATCCGCACTTCAGGGTCGCCGACAATACGAACGATTCCGTTGTTGAGATCGGCAACACCGCCGACATAGTCAATAATGGTATTATGTTCGATTTCGTAAAACAGGGAATTGATGGTCAGGTCACGGCGAAAGGCGTCTTCTTCCAGGGTGCCGAAGGTGTTGTTACTGGGCAGGACCTTGGAATCACGTATGTCGTACTCGCTCTGTGAACGGAGGGTGGAAACTTCGATAATCTTATTGCCCCGGTAAAAAACCTGGACCAGACGAAAACGACGGCCAATGGTCCGACTGTTTCGAAACAGGCGCCTGAGCTGACCTGGTCTGGCACTGGTAGAGATATCAAAATCCTTGGGCCGCTTTCCAAGGTAGAGGTCCCGTACGCCTCCACCAACGAGATAGGCGACAAAACCGGCATCGCGAAGACGATACAGGACTTTTAAGGCCTCACGATCAATATCACCAGGACGAATAGGGTGATCGGCCTGCTCAATAATGGTCGCATGCACGTTCAAGGACGGTTCCTGTTCACCATCCAGGTCAGCCGAATCAGCAATCATAGGCGTAGTATACCGGAAATCCTTTCAAGCTGACGGAGAGCAGCTTTACTTCTCTTCTTTGTAAACGGATTCAGCCTCGGTGACAAAGCGGTCAAAGATCTCCCGTACAGGCAGAATCTCATTCATCTTCCAGGTATTGGCCCCGGAAAAAACCAGCCCGTTCTCCACATCACCGGTACAGGAGGCCATCAGCCGATCATTAATGCAATACTTATAGGAACATTTCTTCAAGCATTTATATTTGCATTTTTCGGCCGATACATCCTCGCCCTGCTCCATCCGTTCGATAAACGGCGTTTTTATGGCCCGGCCGGTCATTCCAACCGGTGACTGGACTAAAACGATATCGTCTTTTTCCGCCTGCAGAAAGGTTTCTTTAAATTCCCGGGAAACCGAACACTCCTCACTGAGAACAAAGCGGGAGGCGATCTGGATGCCGTCGGCACCGTATTTATCCATGATCTCCGCCATCTCATAACCGTTGGTAATACCGCCGGCGGCAATCAGCGGCACCTTGGACACAACTTTGCGAATGGCCGGAAAGATATCCCGCAACGACTTGTCGGTTCCCAGGTGCCCGCCCGCCTCGGCCGCTTCGACAACAATGGCTGCAGCACCAAGCCGTTCCGCCAGTTTTGCAAAAGCCGGCGAGGAGACAATAGAGACGATGGGGATGTTGTGTTTTTTACCGATTTTGAAAATGTCGCGGGAAAAGCCGGCCCCGGTGATAATCATGTCGGCACCGGCTTCGATGGATCCCATGACCAGCTCATAGAAATCCTTCATCGCATACATAATATTGACGGCGATAACTCCGTCGGTGGCCTTCTTGGCCCGCCTGATATCCTCCTGTAATTCCGGTACGGGAATACCGGAACCACCGATGGTCCCGATTCCGCCGCACTCGGCAACGGGGATGGCAAGGGCGGAGGTCGAAACACGGATCGACATGCCCCCCTGGATGATAGGGATACGGGCAACGAAAGAACCGATTTTAAGTTCTGGAAGTTTCATGCAATTCACTCTTATTCAACAAAAGAAACATATAGATGATATATGCCTTGCCATGTCCGGTTTGTCAAGCAGGACAGACGACATTTTGCGACAACAAAAAAATAAAAAAATTAATATACCATATAATGGCCACATCGGCTTGACTTTTCACCTCTTTTCCGGGTAAAATTTATAATTTTTCCGGTCCCGGCGAAGAAACAGGACGGATGAACAACCGCAAAAGGCAAGAACCAGCCTGTAATTTGGGAGAAATTACCGTGAAACTCAAGGCCATTAACGGCTTTAAAGATATACTGCCCGACCAGGTGCTCCGCTGGCAGCAGGTAGAGCAGACCGCCCGGGACATCTTTGAGCGGTTCGGGATGCGCGAAATCCGGATGCCGATCCTGGAAAAAACCGAACTTTTTTTCCGCTCCATCGGCGAGGCAACCGATATTGTCGAAAAAGAAATGTACAGCTTTCCCGACAAGGGCATTACCATGCGACCGGAGGCAACGGCCTCGCTGTTGCGTGCCTTTATCGAACATGGCCTGCATGTGCAGCAGCCTGTACAGCGCCTCTACACCATCGGCCCCATGTTTCGTCACGAACGACCGCAAAAGGGCCGTCTCCGTCAGTTCCACCAGATGGATGTCGAGGTCATCGGCGCAACCGAACCCCAGGTCGATGCCGAACTGATGGCCATGGGTCAGATGCTCCTCAACGCACTGGGACTGAAGGTCAGCCTTGAAATAAACTCACTGGGCTGCCCGGACTGCAGGCCGGCTTTTCGAACCCGTCTTATCGAGTATCTCAAAGAGCGCAAAGACGACCTCTGCGAAGACTGCCGGCGACGCCTGTCCGTCAACCCCCTGCGGACTCTGGACTGCAAAAGCCGGGGATGCAGGGCCCTGGTCCAGGAGGCGCCTTCTATCCTGGATTCTCTCTGCAGCGAGTGCAATGAACATTTTGCCGGTGTGGAGCATACCCTGGAGCTGCTTGGCGTCACCTATACAAAAAACCGGTTCATGGTGCGCGGACTGGATTATTACACCCGCACAACTTTTGAATTTATCACCGGTGATCTGGGCGCACAGGCAGCGGTCGGCGCCGGTGGCCGCTACGACGGCCTTATTGAACAGCTCGGCGGCCCCAAGCTGCCCGGCATCGGTTTTGCCATGGGCATGGAACGGATTGTTCTGCTCATGGAGCAGCAGGCGGAAAGCAGCATCATAAAACCAGCTGCCGATATTTTTGTTGCCGCCCTCGGCGACAAGGCGGCCGAGTATGGCTGCGTACTGGTTCAAAATCTGCGGGCCTTACAACTGAAAGCAGCCATGGATTACAGCGGCCGCAGTCTCAAGGCACAGATGAAACAGGCCGGTCGTATAAACAGCCGGTTCACTCTGATCGTCGGTGACAATGAGCTGACGGAAGGAAAGGCGGTCCTGCGAAATATGCAGACCCAGGAGCAGGAAACCTTTGCTCTGGATGGAACCATTAACGAACAGGCCGGAAGATTATTCAGTACAATTATACCAACATCTATTGAGGTTGATGGTATTAAAATGAAGTAACTGTTCAGGAGCACCCCATCTCTGCACGGTCAGGCCTGATTCACATAGGAATCACTATAGTTCACAGGCCTGACTGCACAGATATGGAGCACTCCTGAACAGTTACAGGTGGTGGTTGGGCTAGTTCTCTGCCCCTACCT
>DRKH01000087.1 GCA_011051825.1 Desulfobulbus sp. | reverse complement strand
ACGAACAGGCCCCCATCCACCTTGAATCTCGGGTACCGCCTGCGGTTGAAACATCCCATTGGCCGAATCATAATCCCCTCCTTTCTTTCTTGATGATGGGCCAGAAAAAGTTCGACACATACCGGAGATAGTCAGCACGGCAGCGGCGGCACCACGTTGTTTTCCCGGTGGCCGGGCCAGTACCGGCCGGGACGGAACGGGGCCCGGGAAAAAACGCTGGAGCCGCCCATCTGCGCAATCAATGCTTGTCTGTCGTCTCCTCCCTGTCTCCTGCCTCCTCATAGCCGGTGACCATGGCCTTGAAATGGGCCAGCGGCGTATGTCCCAGTGTTGCAAGATAACAGTGGATCAGAAGAAATGCAGTGAAAAAGAAAAAGAGCAGCACGTGAATGGTATCAACAACCTTGATACCGCCCAGCAGGTTGATGTATTCACTGTAGCCCTTGATCTTCCAGAGCAGGACTCCGGTGACCATCTGGGCTGGCAGAAAGATGAACATGATCGCCAGGTACGCCTGCTGCTGCATGGCGTTGAACTTGTTGTCCGGCGTCATCTCGTGGGGATTGGGCCTGCCGATGAAATAGCCGTAGCCGTAATAGACGGCCTGGCGCACCGCCATGGTGACCACCTGGCGGAGATCCGGGATGTAGATCCGCACCCGGCCGGAGCCGATGTAGTAGACCAGCCAGAGGAAATAATCGGCGATCACAACGAAGCCGACATAGTTGTGCAGGCTGATCGCCTGGCGCAGCGGCATGATATGCAGTATCTCGGCGTACCTGATCTGAAAACCGGTGAGGATCAGGAGGACAAAGCCGAAGGCGTTGATCCAGTGCCAGACGCGCACCGGCGCGGGATGGATATAGACCAGGTGTTCATGTGCATGTGCCATGGTGGAAGCCCCCTTGTTTTCCGGAGACCGATCCGGTTCAGCGATGGTCATACCGGTCTTCGCTCCCTGCTGCAGACGGAGCCGGTTGTCGATGCTCTCTGATCTCATGACGATTCCTCCTCGTTTTTCCTGCGCAGTGGAATGGTCAGGATCCGGGCCGTGAGGTGCAGGCCGACTGCACATGCGCCGCCGGCAAGGATCAGCAGACCGATGCGGTCCATGAGTTTCATCCGGGTACCGCCCAGGAGATAAAAATGGTTGACGTAGTAGGTCTCAAGCACGCCGCGATCCACCCTGTAACTGTCCACGGTGCCGTCGTCCCGGTTGAAGACCACCTCCACGGTCTTGAAATAGGGTGAATTGGCCAAGTGGCATTTCCTGCAGGTTTTCTGGGCCGTGCCCCTGTTGACGTGATGGGCGATGGAGCTGATATCCGCCACCAGCTCGGCGTGAAAGACCGGGTGGATATTCTTCTGCTTCAGAACAAGGACCAGGGTTTCGAACTCGTCCGGATCGATGATACCGTTGCCGTCCTTGTCCACGGTTTTCATCAACTGGTCGAAATCAACCCCCAGGATATTGAACAGCCGGTTGCTGTCATAGAACGTATTGCTCACCAGGTCATAGATCTTGAGGTTGATATGACGCGGCACATCGGGCGCGTGGCAGACCACGCACTCCACGTTGGCGAAATGGGAAGACCTGGAGGGCAGCCATGCATGGAACTGGTAGGGATTGTGGCATTTGAGACAGATTGAATTTTCCCGTTCCGTGACCGAGGCGCCCTCCATCTGGCGAACGTAGTGATAGCCGTGACAGGCGTAACAGGTCATGGTGATCCCCTTGGTCCGCAACTTCATGTGCACCGAGTTCTTGAAGTCCTCTCCCGCCTGTTCGTGGCAGGAGGCGCAGCAGACCTTTTTGAGGTTCTTCTTGTGGGGCACCTCGTTGTCGTAGTTGAGTTCTTCAATGTCCGAGTGGCAGTCAACACAGGTGATGCCGTTCAGGTTGTGCACCGATCGGTCGAACCGATCCTCGTCCACGTAGAGAGATTCGGTGATCTCGGTGTTGAGGATATTGTCGGTGCTCTCCTTGGTCAGGCCCGTGTCGCCGTGACAGTCGAAGCACTCTGAATTGTCGATGGCGGGGCACTGCAAAGGCCACAGACAGCAGGCAGCCATGAGCAGGAGGCCCCAGGCAAATGATGATCCGGTTTTTCGTTTCATGATATTCCCCCCTTGTGTAGTGTTCCCGGTTAGGGACCTTCTGCATGGCCCGGTTTTCCCCTGCCGGAACGCGGCACGCCGGTTATGGTGACCGGTCGGCGTCACACGTCCTGTCCTCTTTGACCGGTCCCGTCCGTGGCGGCCGAGGCCTCCCGGTCTCCCCTCTCCTCCGTTCGGGCCGGCCCGCGGCGCGCCCCGATTTCCATGCCTTGACGCGACGCTGGAAGGTCCGCAGCTTACTGTCCGGATACCGGCCAGGATACCGCCGCTGCAGCATCCTGAAGAGAACCGTCGCCTTGAGGGTGCTGTCCCGCTCGAGAAGGGGCTCTATCTCACCGGCCCAGACATCGGTAAAGGCATCGGGATGGGTCCGCCAGTACCTGCGGGGCCTGGGGAGCTCGCCCCGTTCTATGCGGCGACCGGACCGCTCGGAAATGCCGGCCATGGCCGCGGCTGTCTTCTGGGTCCTGCCTGCCTTTCTTGCTTCCTTGTACACCTTGATCTGCACCTGGTTGATCGGCCTGCCCGACACGGGAAACCTCCATGGGTCAACAGCGATCCGGATGCCAACCCTGTTCAACGGCCTGGCCAACTGTCAGCGACCGGCCCCCGTAACTGACGGCAACCGGACAAGATAACTGTCACTGACCGGGCATACTGTTACCCCGCTTTCCGGACACTCTGCGCATCAAGCGATCTTTTTTTCTGGTTTGCCCCTGCAGATGCGAGAGGCATGCCATAAAAATTTAACCAGGAATTTCAGAAAGATAGAAAAATCTTCTTCCAGAGACATTGCAGAAGTGCAACGGTGATGCAATGGCGGGATTGCAGTGGTGCAATGGAAAATATCGGCCTTGCCACCACCGCCGGCGCCCCACAGTGTTGGGTAAAGAGAAGCGCCATACGAACTGTATCTTTTTTTTACCGCACAGGTATGTTATGCTGGAGCCATCCATCAACGACAACAACGGCGGCATCCCATGGTGCAACCGGCGAGGAAAAAGTAACTGATTACAGGAGTACTAACTCGTTGTTGTCACAGCCTCAAAACTGTGTGTTGGCACAGGCGCCCCGACTCTGTGCATGCGCGCCGATCCGCTATACCCCACCCAGTATGCGGAGCGGAATGCCCGTGCAGAGGCGGGGCGCCTGTGACGGCTTACTCACTTACGCCCTACGCCTACCTCAGGTATATCTTCGGCAAACTGCCCCTGGCCAGGACCCTGGAAGATTATGGAGTCCAGCTCCCCCGGTATCTCACCAGGGAACAGTTGGCCGTGCCGAATCTGGTGGTGTGTGGTTAATGTGATGCTTACCACGAACATGATGTCATTCATCGGAGCTTACAGTATTCCGCAGCATGGGGAGGAGTAGGAGTAAAAAGTCTGTATGCCAAGCCATAACTTTTCTCAGAATCAAATCAATTTCAGGCCAAAGTTATACCTCGCGTTACTGGTACTGGTGAGTTTTGTTGCAGCATATCTTCCCGTATGGACCAGTTTGTTACATACATGGGCATCTTCGGATGATTACTCACATGGTTTCTTTATTGTCCCTATTGTCATCTATATTATCTGGCAAAAGAAAGAGCGGTTGCTGGCAATACCAGCGGAAACTTCTATTGCAGGCCTGCTCCTGCTCATTATTTCTCTTGTTGCCTATGTGCTTGGATCATATGCGGAAATAAAGACTGTCGCCTCGTTGTCCATTCTCACGACTCTTACCGGTTGTATTTTATTTTTATACGGTCCGCACATTCTGAAGGAAGTCTCTTTCCCATTGTGTTTTCTCATTTTTATGATTCCGATTCCCGGTCAGGTGTATTCGGCAATTACCATTCCCCTGCAGCTTATCGTCAGCAAGGCCAGTGTCGACATGCTTGCAGCAGCAGGAATTCCGATCCTTCGTGACGGGAATGTAATTCACCTGCCGGCTCACACCTTCGAGGTTGTCCAGGCCTGCAGCGGACTTCGATCTCTTATCACCCTTTTGACCCTGGCAACGGTTATCGCCTATTTTACCCTGCGATTCAACACGTTGCGTGGCATCCTGATTGTAAGCGCAATTCCTGCAGCCATTCTGGTCAATATTATCAGGGTCACGGCAATGATTGTTGTTTATCATTTATGGGGGTATAATCTGACGGAAGGAGCGGTGCATACCACAATCGGAGTGGTTATTTTTATTCTGGCCATTTCTATTATCTATCTGTTTCGGAACCTATTGATACCTTGGGACAAACCAACTTGTTGAAATATATTGTAGTTATTTTTCTCTGCTGTACTGTGGCCCTGCTGGTCTGGCTTAAGCCGAGCGGAACTATACAGGTGAAAAAGCAGTCCCTTGCCTCTGCCCTGTCCCGGATCAAAGGCTGGCAGCTCACTGGTACTATCCCCCTGTCTGAAAAAATTACATCGTCACTGGCTCTGGATGATTATCTGTTCGGGACCTACAGAAATGGACCCATGGAAGTAGGCCTTTATATTGGATATTATCTGACAACTGATAAGGTAGGGGCCGCACATGATCCTCTTGTCTGCCTGCCCGGACAGGGATGGCTTATCAAGCAAAGGGGCCGGGGGAAGTTAAATCCGGAAGACGGATCAGGTCGTACACTCTCCTACTCCACCATGATGGTGGAGCGCAATGGTGAGCAGGAGTTGTTTTTGTATTGGTTTCAAGCCTATGACAAAGCTGCGTCAAGAACTTTTACACAGAAACTTGCTTCCTTGACAAATAAGGTGCATGGGTTTGGCCAGGACAATGCCTTTGTCCGTCTCAGTTGCAGTATGACCGGCAGAACCGAGCAGCAATGCATGCAGATTTTTTCTGAATTTACGCGGGATTTTTACCCAGCCTTTCTCAGGTATATTAAAAGTGGTATATGATTTGTGGATAAGCATTTTAACAGGTATATTCTGGTTTTCACTGCTGGCACTGGTGTATGCCTATGCGGGCTATCCCCTCTGTGCAGCGTTGCTGGCAAAGATCTGCAGACGGCCCGTTGCCAAACAGCGTATCTCTCCGCCTGTCACCATAATTATTGCCGCCTATAACGAGGAAGATTGTATTGCCGCAACAGTTGAGAATAAACTTTCCCTTGATTATCCTAAAGATAAGCTCGAAATCATCGTTACATCCGATGGGTCGGAAGACCAAACCGACGCCATTGTGGAATCCTTTGCCGACCGGGGGGTAATACTTCTCCGGCAGTCTCCGCGGGCAGGGAAGACTTCAGCACTAAATCTTGCCGTTCCCCTGGCACAGGGAGAAATTCTGTTGTTTTCGGATGCCAATTCAATTTACGCTCCGGATGCTCTGCAGAAACTCGTGGCAAATTTTGCTGATCACAGGGTTGGGTATGTCACCGGCAAAATGATTTACGTCAACCCGGACGGAAACCCCATAGGGGATGGCTGCTCGGCCTATATGAGATACGAAAACCGGTTGCGGGCTATTGAAACCGATCTCGGGTCCGTTGTCGGGGTGGATGGTGGTATTGATGCCATGCGACGGGAGTTGTATTCACCGCTCAATCCCGACCAGTTGCCGGATTTTGTCCAGCCTCTGAAAGTGGTGGAACAAGGATACAGAGTTGTCTATGAACCTGAAGCACTTCTGAAAGAAGATTCGTTGCAGGACAGCAGTGATGAGTATCGAATGCGGGTACGGGTCACCCTGCGTGCACTCTGGGCCTTGAAGGATATGCGGCAATTGCTTTTTGGGTCCGGCGGCTTGCTTTTTGCGTGGCAGCTCTGGTCTCATAAGGTGTTGCGGTACAGTTGTTTTCTGTTTCTTGCTGTAGCCCTTGTGACAAATATTCTGCTGGCTGTTGATTCCCTGTTCTATAGAGTGATTCTGGCACTCCAACTCGGCTGTTATTTTGGCGCTGCACTCTCGCCCCTCCTGGTACGTCTGCAGAAAGAATTTGCCGTTTCAAGACTGTTGTATTATTTCATCTTGCTAAATGCGGCGTCCATGCATGCAGCGATTAAATTCATACAGGGAAAAAAGCAGGTTATCTGGTCGCCCAGGAAAGGGTGAGACAGAATCAACAGGAGTATCCTCGTTGAATATAGATCATATAGGTATTGTCGTCCCTTCCCTTGAAGAGGCAATAGAACGCTGGGGAAAAGTTTTTGGTTATACCCCCTATACCCAAAAAGTGAAAAATACCCGCCAGAAGGTATATGTTGTTTTTCTGCAAAAAGAAGGCTCCCTCCCCGTAAAACTCCTGGAACCCGTTGACGAGACCTCGCCAGTTTATCGTTTTGCCAGGCGTGGTGGAGGGCTCCACCATATTTGTTTTAAGTGTGAAAACCTGAAGAAAGAACTGGCACGCATGGAGGAGTTCGGCTTGCGGATATTAACCCCGCCGGAGCCGGGAGAGGCTTTTGCCAATGAAGATATTGCCTTTGTTTTTGCCGGGCAGGGACTGAATATCGAACTTATTGACACCGACAAACGAGCTGGTGTTGTTGACCAGGAGACAGAAAGAGAAAAATGAAAATGTTATGTTTTTTGTTGTCAGTCTGTATATGGGTAAGTGTGTCACTTAGTGAATCCGTTGCGGGAGAAACAATGCAATATAAAAAAATATCAGACGTTCCTGCTGAAAAATGGCAGGAACTGGCGAAAAAGAATATTTATTTCGGTCATCAGTCGGTTGGTTTCAACATCATAGACGGAATCAAACTGGTTGAACAGGAATACCCAGAAATCAAGCTACATATTGTTGAAGGTCGTTCACTGGACAAGAATGATGGGGTACTGCTCCACTCAAGAGTCGGCGAAAATACCAAACCGGAAACAAAAATCAATGATTTTGTCAATGTTATTGATCATGAACTGGGAGTGATTCCGGATGCCGCCGCCCTCAAGTTCTGTTACGTGGACGCCAATGACAATGTGAATGTCCGAAAGATCTTCGATCAGTACAAAAAGGCCATGGCCAGGCTCAGAGAAGAACATCCCGGATTGATTATCATCCATTTTACCATGCCACTGCGTACCCAGCCTATTTCCTGGAAGGCAAGGCTTAAGAGCATAATTGGCAGAGAACCTTGGGAGTTCAAAGACAACATCAAGCGAAATCAGTTTAACCAACTGCTTCTTGCTGAATATCAGGACAAAGAACCTGTATTTGATATTGCCGGTTACGAGTCTACGGAACCTAATGGTCGAAAGAAAACTTTTGAGTATAAAGGGTCCAAGTACGCTGCCATGGTCCCTGCATACTCTTCCGATGGCGGCCATCTTAATCAGACAGGTCAGAAATGGATAGCTGAAAACCTGCTGCTTTTACTTGCAAACACCCTTTAACGGTACGTTATGATTGCATCGTTATTAAAAAAAATAACAACATGGCCTTTTCGGT
>DRKH01000086.1 GCA_011051825.1 Desulfobulbus sp. | reverse complement strand
TCGGGTTCAGGGTAATTCTACCGGCCTTCGTTCCTTGATCAGGGGAAATACGGATTTTTTGTTGCGCCATGTCAGTTCTCCTCTTGTACGGATTAACGCAATGAATCGTAATATTTTTTAAAGTCCTCCGTCTCCTTATACAACATCTCCTGAGGACGCTTAACCTCCTTTTTCCCCCGAGCCTTTGCCTGTTTCCCAGTCAGTGCTGCGCCGGCTACCAGTGCCGAACCGGCGAGTACATGCTTGAGAAAGGATCGTCTGCTGTCTTCATTGTGCTGCATGCCTTTCCTCCATTTGTAAAGGTTTCGGGTTTCGGATGACGATGTTCCGCTGGTCTGCGGACTCATTTACCAGGGTTCAACCAGAGGCACCCTGGAGACCGTATTGTATTTATCGTGGGCCGTCAAACACTCTCAAAAAGCCCTTCTTCAAGATCAAGATAGGCTTTGAGAAATCCTATGCAGGAACAATAGAAGTCAGCTCCACTGTTGTTTTCGACTGCGGTAAAGAGTTTTGCGGTCATGGGGAGTAAAAATTGTTCCAGCAGTTGTTTCTGCAGTTCCCTTGTCTGTTTTCCCGCCCCCTGCTTCTCCTCTTCAATAAGGGCGATGAGGGTGTCAAGCATGAGCGGGAGCGAGTCTTCCGGATCAGTGATGCTGCGGTCTTTGATCAGTTGGGCCTGTTTTAAAAGCTCGCGGTAGTCGACCAGGCTTGGGCCAAAGCTCTTGCCGTCAAGGTAGTAGGCCGCAGTTAAGGGGAGCTGGTGGCGGCTGTAGGGGTCGATAAAAAGGGTATAGTATTCGTCCTGCAGATCCTGGAGGTCCTTTTTTTTAAGTTTTTCGGCCAGTCCGGCGATGGCGTCGTCGAGTTGCAGGTTGATCTGCTCCCCGGCAAGTGCTGTAAAAATACCACGCCAGCGACTCATCCGTTCAGCATCCGGCTGTTCCACAAAAAAGGATTTTAAAAGGTCCAGAAAGCGCAGCCGGACCAGGATAAGGTCACGGTCGGATATCTCTGCAAGCCGGCTCATGAATCCTGCTCCTCAAAGAGATGGATAACCCGGCAGGTCTCACAGTAGTTGAGGAGCATATCTTCACGGTCCATGAGATTTTTATCAGTAAGGACGGCCATGACTCTGGCCAGGGATTCCCTGGTGCCGAAGATTTTACCGCATTCCAGACATTTCACGGGTTCGGCCCGGGCCAGTACCTCCTGTCCGAAAAAGTCGGCATTCAGCACCAGGCCGGGTTCCATGGTCAAGGCATGTTCGGGGCAGATGGCAGCACAGAGCCCGCATTGGACGCAGCGGGCCGGAGTGTGTATCAAGGCAAAGTTGTCACTGTCAGCGGTCAAGGCCTCCATGTCGCATACAGCGACACAGGCAAGGCATTGCGTACAGCGGTTCTGATCGCAGTTGACCCGGCCGAAGTCTGAAAAAAGTTCGGGGCTGAAGCGATGGGAGCCGGGAACCTGAGCCAGGAGAAATTCGAGAGTCGAGATCAATTTTTCTCTTCGGCCGGCAAAGGAGAAGTCTTTTTGAAAGAGTGTGAGCGGGCTCCGGGAATCCTGCTGCAGGAGGGGGGCAAGAGTACTGGTTTTCACCCTTTGCACAGGCTCAGGCCGGGCGAAAAGCTCGGTATACAGTGCATTGGCCTGCTCCATCTGTCTGGTTGGAACCTGTTCTTCAGCATCTTTTGTGAGCAGCAATATCCGGCCTGCCCCTGAAGCGAGAAGAAAAAGGAACGGCATCGTGGTCAGTGCGGTGGGAACAGGGTGCTCGAGAAAAAAGGTCCGGGGAAAGGTCTGATTTCGATTGTGCCACCAGAATCTATGCAGGAGCTGTTCGGAGCCGATGACGATTGAACAACCGGGCTCCATCGGAATGTTCCTCCAGTAGGCAATAAAGTTCCGGTCGGTAAAACGAAGAGACTGCATCGCGCCGGTTGGGCAGATTGCAACACAGGCCCCGCATTCCAGGCAGCGCTGTTGGTCGACCCGGATCCCGGAGCTGTGCCGTTGTATTGCATTATGTCTGCAGGTCCGGAGGCAGAGGTCACAACCAAGATCATACTGTCCGCTGTACTGACAGAGTCGGCTGTTGCTGAGTACGGTTTCATCGATCCTGCCGGTAAATATGGAGGCAAAGAGGCCGGGAAGGTTGTTTTTGTTAAAGATACCTTCACTGTCCTCCGGCAGCTCTATATCCTCGGTAAGTGAGAGCAGGGCAGGCGTTTTAATGGAGCGGCGCTGGGCACCGTGCAGATCTATGGCATCGGCGGGGCAGGCCGTCACGCATGCCTTGCAGAAAGTGCAACGACCAAGATCAAGAAAGAGCTGTTCATCAATGCAGTGTTCCGGACAGACCGGCCCGCAGTTGCCGCAGTAGGTACAGAGCGAAAGGTTAACCGGCGTCCGGACTAAAAAATCAAGGTATACATGGTCTTTTTTCTCCCGGATATCCAATTCAGCGGCGGTGGTAAAATCCGGGTGCATTCCCCGGCTGAGGAGGCCGGTTATCTCAAGGACACCGCCGTAGGTATCAATGAACCTGTCAAGTTCCTCCGCAGATCTCCCGACAACGACAACCCCGGGGTTTGCCTCCCTGGTCATGCTGCGGTACTGCGTTCCTCTATGGCGGTCAAGTTCAGCACGGCCGATCATGGCGAGTTGGTCCGGGGAGAAGTCGCCCAGATCACCGTTTAGCTGCAGGGTGGGGGACAGAAGCAGGTTGGTGTCGTCATAAAGGGAGGAAAACCCGCTGGCCAGAAAAATTTGATCGTCAGCAGTATCGAGATTGAAAGGCTTGTCCGGGTGCAGAGCAAGGGTATGTTCGACCAGCGCAGGTGTGCCGCTGCCGTCATAACTCAGGAGATACGAGGTGAATCCGTTTTGCATGGGCACCGCACGAAATAGGAATAAGGTAACTGTTCAGGAGTAGCCCATCTCTGCACGGTCAGGTCTGATTCACATAGGAATCACTATAGTTCACAGGCCTGACTGCACAGATATGGAGCACTCCTAAACAGTTACAGGTGGTGGTTGGGCTAGTTCTCTGCCCCTACCTGAATAGTTACGGAATAAGTATTAACTTTTCGAAGTTCCCCTTTTATTCACACTCCGCACAGTGTATACCTGCCATGGGAAAAAACAAGCAAAAAGCAACATGAAATCGTGTTGATTTAAATTGTTTGTGCAAATTGTTCAACTACTGTCGCGTAAGTCTTTTGCCGGATCTCCCGGATCTCTTAAGCAGTCGGGACGGGGTGAAAAAAACCGCATAACTTTACCTGATTACCACTAAAGCTCAGCTTGAATGAAATCAGGGATACCATCGCTTTTTTTAAACAATGAATTGACCTGAAATCAGGCATAAACGCTGCTAAATGCGATTTGAGATTATAGCTGTA
>DRKH01000085.1 GCA_011051825.1 Desulfobulbus sp. | reverse complement strand
TCTCCCGGTTCAAGGGCGGCGGCAAGGACCTCAAAGATAGAAAGCATGGTCCCGGAACGGGGATCGGCAACCGCCTGCCAGGCCCGGTCCCAGCCTGTTTCAGCCTGTACCGCCAGGTTCTCCGGCCCCTCCGCCCGGACAAACTCCCTGAAAAACGCGGCCGCAATATTACCGGAGTTGCCGATCGCGGAACAACCAAGCCGGGCCACGGTTAATTGCCGGCCCGCTTCAAGATCCAGCAGCGGGGCCAGACTTATGCGCAGGTTGGTCCCGGTATCGCCGTCAGCCACCGGAAAAACATTGATCCGGTCCAGCAGATCGGACCAGACCGCAAGACTTTCATAGCCGCCGGCAAAGGCCTGCTGCAGGTCTCCGTCAACCATCACAGACACCCCGCAGAGTCCGGCGGAACCTGTAGCTCTGCCCACGGTCGCTTCCGCCCGTACAAAGACAAAAAAACCTCATGCCGAAAAGAGCCGGGCAATGGCTTGGCGGTCGTATTTACCGTTCTTTTGCACCGGAATCCGGTCAACGACCTTGAGCGTCCTGGGCCGGGCATAGGGTTCCAGCCGCTCAGCCAGCATTTTTTTGATCACATCGGTATCAACGGCCCGGCCCTGAACCAGGGCAACGATCAGGTTTCCCCGCCCTCCGGGTTCCGGCAGGGCCGTGACCACACAGTCCCCGACCCCGGCTGCCTCCCTGATCAGTAACCGAATCTCTTCCAGATCCACCCGCTTGCCGCCCACCTTGGTCACCGCATCAGCCCGCCCTTTTAAAAAAAAACCATCCCCGCCCCGCGGCTCCACCCGGTCGGCGGTGATAAAAAAACCCTCATCATCAAGGGTGAGATCAGGGGAGATATAGGGCGAACAAACAGCAAGACGATCATCAACCACCTTCCAGCCGACAGTCGAAAAGGCGGTAAAAAAATCTTCGCCGACAGAGCGGTTGCGGGTGGCAATGCCCCCGGTTTCAGTGGAACCGTACACCTCGACGACCCCGACCCCGTTACGGGTATGGAATGCCTCATTTTCCGCCTGCCCCAGCATTCCGGCGGAAGACACTGCCAGCCGCAGGCGGGAATCGTCGATTGTCTTTTCCCGCAATGCCCGGTAATGGGCCGGGACCGCAGCCAGGACCGTCGCCCCCTGTTCGTGAATGGTATGGATGATTTCACCGGGAAACGAAGGGGTATCGGCGACAACCGTGGCCCCGGAAACCAGGGGCAGGACAATGGAGAACAGAAAACCGTAAATGTGGCAGGGCGGGACGGTGGCAACAATACAGTCCTGCTCGGTTATGGAAAAACGACGGGCAAGAAACAGGGCTTCGGCAAAAATGTTCTCCGCTGTTTTGGCCCAGACCTGCGGCGACCCGGTTGAGCCGCCGGTAAATATCCGCACCAACCCGGCTTTCAGGTCGGGTTTTGCGAGTACTGCAGGATCGGCAGGGCAATCCGGCTCCGGCCGGACAACCTGCACACCGGCCGGAAAGTCACGATCGACATCAACAACGGCTGTGGTAAAGCCGGTGACCTGCTGCATGCGGGCAAGGGCCCGGCCGGAATACCCGTAGGGCAATAAAAGTTCAGGCCCGCCGCCAAGGGAGGCCAGCAGGGCCGCTGCAATAACCGCCCTGTCTTCAGCCCCGAGACAGACCGGCGTGGCCCGCTCTCCCGAACCAAGCGTTGCACGGAAGCGGGCCGCCATGGCATGGACCTGGGCAAAACTGCGTCCGGATCGGACAAATTCGCGCTCCGGAAATTTCGGCCCCCGCACCAGCGTCTCAATGGCCGTCCTGTCGGCATCAGACACCATTTTCTTCATGGCCGGGCAGCCCTGCCGAAGGCCTGTCCGGCAAGGTTTCTATCTCTTGACTGAAAGGTGCCATCCTCCATCTCTTTTCGCACCACCTGCTGAAAGAGTTTGACCATTTTAATCTTTTGCGGCTCATCGGCATAGAAACTGTTCCAGGCGTAATCGAGCAGTTCCTGCAGCTTTTCCGGGCTCATGTGTTTAGGCTGGTATACCACCCGGTCGGCGGAATATTTATCCCAGTCGTAGGTGAGAATGCGATTTTCCCGTTCAAGATCGGCAAAGGCCCGGGTATGGGGAAAGGGCGTCAGTACGGTAAATTCGGCCAGATCAAGCTCTATCTCCAGCAGAAAATCGATCAGTCGGCGAATGGAATCCTCGGTATGGTTGTCCAGCCCCAGCAGGATAGTGCCCTCAACCCCGATACCGTGATCGTGATATCTCTTTATCCGCTCCCGGATCAGATCCGAGGTATCAAACACCGCCTGATACACATACCAGGCCCCGGCCCGGGCCGCCATATCAAGGACCTCGGGTTTATCCTCAATGGGATGGGAGCACCATTTCTTTTTCAAGGGAATCATCTCCCGAAACAGGTCCATTTCCCACTGGGTATTCTGGGCCAGGGAGTTATCGACGATAAAGAGCCGGTTGTTGTCGATCCCGGCCATCTCCTCAATGGCCCTGTCGATGGGCCGGGGCCGGAAATCCCGGCCGCCCAGGTAGGACACGGCGCAGGGATAACAGTTGAACCGGCAGCCGCGCGAGGCATGAACCAGGTCAACCATCTGCACGCCCTTGTAGTTGTAGAGCTTGCGGTTGAGCAGATCACGGCGGGCAGGTCCGACCAGGCCGATGTCGGGCCGCTGGTCGATAAAGTTGTAACAGGACTGCAGATTGTCCCGGCGGAAATCCTCCAGCACCTGTTCCATCCGGCTTTCGGCCTCACCGAGAAAGACGGAATCGGCATGTTCCATGGTTTCCTCGGCATGGAGCATGGCGGCAATACCGCCGAAGATGACCTTGACCCCTTTTTTGCGGTAGATATCGGCGATCTCCCAGCCCCGCTTGACCTGAACGGTGAGCATCATCGAGATACCGACAAAATCAACCGGATCATCAAAATTGATCGTCTCCAGGTTCTCGTCGACAAAATCAATATCAACAAAGTCAGGCAAGGCGGCGGCAAAGACCACCGGCCCGTGGGGCGGCAGGTGAAACTCGGTCTGTCGGGCCAGCTTGGCCCATTTGGGATATATCAGTTTAAATTTCATTCTTTTTTCTGTTCATTCTCTTCAGGATCCCTGTCGAAATCGATCAGGGACATGCTCCATTCTCATAACTTGACTATTTTGTTGGGTTTCGTTCCTCAACCCAACCTACCTGGATCGTATACCCGCAGAGCGGGGAACCGGCCTTTTTCAACCGGCAAATCCGTTCTGTTTCACCGCAAAGCGGTGGAACAAGATTGTTGTGGTGAACCCCGTCGAATAAGAAGATTCCAGGCTTGCAGCACCGCTCTGCGGTGCTGCAAGTGCACCTGGGCGCTCCGCGCCGGTTCTCGGGCACACCAGCATGTCCACAAAAAGGGCACAACCATGACATCGCAAGGTTGTTCCAAAAAACAGAAGAAATCATAATTCTGCCCCGAACAAAGTTGCTTCTCGCCTACAGGAATGGGCTATACGGTCAAAGCATCGCTACTGTTTCTGCTCTTCAGGCTCAAGTTCAAGAGCCGTTAAACACAAAATCAGTCGATTAATCTACCGACAATGTTATAAAATAGCACTTTTTTCAAAAAAAATCATTGCATCATAACCGTAATTCAAAAAGGCAAACACAACAGGAACCAACAGTGTCCTGAGCCTCTTCTCCATTCACATAACCCAAACCGACGTGGAAAGGGTATCGTGTTTCCGTAATCTCACCGTAATCTCATATCAAGGCTATATTTTCCCTGTCAAATGGATTAAAATATGCCAAGGCAAGCTGTCTGTAACCAGGAGGCAATACCATGCAGGCACAACAGGAATATACGCAACAGCTCTTTAATACAATTCAGCAATTACCGCCGGAAAAGGTTGCGCTGGTGGATGACTTTGTAGAACTTTTGAAAAGTCGCGGCCAGAAAAACGACCTTGGCAGAATGGCAGGAAAATTGTCTGAAAAGTCTTTTCAGAAAGCATGGGACAATCCTGAAGATGCCGGATATGACAACTTATAAAACCAACGACATTATTCTGGTGGGGTTTCCTTTTACCGATCAAATTAATTTTACACTGACCCTGTTTTACACTGGCAAGCAACTGAGAGGACCGCATGCGTACCTTATCTGTTAAATATCCAGGAAGCATACCGGCAACGATCAATGTTTCTCCTGAGACTTTTGAAGAAGAAGCTAAAATGGCCATGGCAGTTAAATTGTATGAGCTGGGGAGACTTACTTCCGGTCAGGCTGCCGCTATAGCAGGTATCCCCCGTGTGGAATTTCTTTTGCAATGCCACAGGTTCGGGGCAGCCAGCGCGGAATGGAACAATGAGGAACTGGAAAACGAGTTCAAGGTCAGATTTTGATGGATGGTGCTCTTGTTTCCAACACCGGCCCTCTTGTTGCCCTGGCCGTCATCGACCGGCTTGATTTGCTCCATTGTCTTCTTGATGAGGTCATAGTGCCGGAAGCCGTTCATTTCGAGTTATTGGAGGGGGCGCAAAACAAGCTGGTGTTGCTGCGTATCGGCAGGCACACTGGATAAAAAGCAGAAAATTGACATGAACCCCAGGATCCCTTGCTTGAATCGGTTCTGGACACGGGAGAAGCATCGGTAATACAGTTGGCCAGAGAACGGAACATTGATCGTGTACTTATTGATGAACGGAAAGGCCGACAGATCGCCAGAGAAATTTACGGTCTGCAGGTTATTGGTTCTGCCAGGGTTCTGGTAGAAGCGAAGCGGCAAGGGTATCTCGACAATGTAGAGCAGGCTATCACAGCCATGCGGCAGCATGGGTACTGGTTACACGAAAATATAGTTGCCGTGATTTTAAAAAAAGCAGGCGAACGATAAAACTGATACGATTGCTTCAAACATTGCTTCAAACAAGTGGCGCTTCGCGCATGGAATACGTTCCCCGCCCACCCCAACGCGCCAGGTTCGGTGTTCATGCCGGGGCGCATTGATACGCACAGGGAGCTGCAGGTCATGCTGTCGTCTGCCCCCGGTTTTTTCCCGGTTTTATGTGCAAAACGGTTTACAGGATGTTGAACAAGGGCGTGTCCTGACCAATGCCGAACTGGAAAGTACGCTCAATGAAGCTTCAATGGACTGAAACGGCCAAAAAAGGATCTGCTGTCAATCAGGCGGTATATTAGTGGCGACAAGCCTACCGATCAAAGTAATTTTACTCTGACCCTATTTTACACTTAGCCCTCACACCATCAAAATAAATTTGGCCCCCTGTTTCCCAGCTTGCTCTTTATTTATTCAGCTTAATTAATATCGATAATTAGACGATATGATATATACAGGAAAGGATCCGTAACAAGTTTACACTCCCATATGAAAAGGGGAAACATATGAATATCTCAAGTATAAACAGTGGCCAAGGTATTTATCAGACTTTTGCAAACAAGATATCCAGAGCAGGTAACAAAGACGCAGAGGCGAGCACCATCAGAAAATCGTTACTGCCAGATGTATTCCCTCTGCGTGATCGCCAAATAAATCTAATAAAAAAAACATCCGGTGATGATAAAGCTGCAGAACGCTTGTTGCGAGATTACTCTAAGCCTGAGAGTGGTGGAATTTTAGTTTCTGTAAGCGGAATGCCAGACCTTAAAAATACTGAGGCTGTAAGACGTTTTCAGCGCATTAATCAACTATTTGAACAAGAAAACAAGCAAGTAGAAAGCTTAAAAAGCGATATCATATCTCAAGGAAAAAATGAGGGAAAAAAGGCTCAAGATATCCTCTATGATCTTGTAAAAATGTACGATTCTCAATCTGAATTATTTAAACTGGGGAGAGGTTGGGAAGGAGATCTTTTTAGTTTTAATAATTCTTCAGCTGAAGGGTGGTCCAAGACTCTGCAATATACTCCGGATGTGATCGACACCAAAGTATAGCAGGAGCAGAAAAGACAGAAGAGACAAGAGGGCTTTCATGGTCTGACGAACAGGTCCTTGGCAACGGGCTGATTGAGAACGGCATGGGAAAACGTCAACCGGGTCGAGGAACCGGGCCCTTCAAAAATGGTGACCGAATCCAGCAGTCCGGCCTGATCGGCAATTTTGAGTTCAATCCGGCTGATAAAGGAACGCATGCCCTCTTCCCTGGGGGTCAGGATCATGGTATGGGTATCCTTGATCTCGGTCGTAAAGGCTCCATTATCGGAAAACCGACCGTCCAGCCAGCCGCTGATCTCACCAAGGACCACCTGCCCGCCGACCAGCTTTCGATTACCTTTATTGACGGCTCCAGCTCGAATCTACTCAAGAATTTGCCTACGAGTTGCGGGTCAGGTTTATTGGCTTGTTGTGTGATTTCTCCTGGTTATACATGCAGGGCAAGTACAATTTGGGTTGGTAAATTGTTTATGGGATAAACCGTGGACTACACCTTGGTAAGTATCAAATCGGTCTTCGATGCAATTAAAATATGTTATATCTCCAGCATTGTATCGCCGAAAAACAGAATATGCGATATGATCAGCAAGTTGAATGAGCCTTGACGCTTTTGAGTCAACAAAAAATGGGACTTCCCTGATATTTTTCACATCACGCCATCTTGTTCCTTGTTGCCTAAATTCTATCAACAAGCTTTGCAAACTGTTTTCGTATGCGTTTTTGTCAAAAACAATGATGCCCTTGTGTGAATATTGTGGTCTTGCCTCATGGTAAATCCTATTTAAATACATATCAAACCTGCTACATAAGTCTTCAAATGCTATTTTCATTAGATCACGATTTGGATATGATGCTTTATGTACAGCACAGGCAAAAGCAACAGTATCGCTATTTGCATGTTTGAGCACATCCAGAGATTTTTTTATAATATCAACACGTTCACTTTTATTTTTAAACTGGTTCCATGGAGGTTTCCTGCCACCAAATATTTCTGATGCATGAAATTCTATTTGGTTCGGGTTAGCAGAATCTAATGTTTCTGCAAGTTCATCAAGTTGCCGTGTAAGCCAACTTATTGAGCGTTCAGGCACGCAAACACCACCAAGCACAAAATATTCTTCGTTAGGATTGGAAATTGAACCAGAATCATCAATATACAGAATGTACATTTTCCGTCCTCATACAATTTAAAACAAAAAAACCCCAAGCCGAAAATCCGACTTGGGGTTGTATGTGCGAAGCCGGGTGGAAGTTAATCCAACGAACTGCTAAATGCTGCTCTCCCGACCGTTTGTGTGCTGGGTGAGTTAAACTCAACAAACTGCTTAAAATGCAGCTCTCCCAACTATGGGTATAATATCGGCATTGCCGAATAAATGTCAAGGCCTTTTCTTTTGTGATCCGCTCAGGCATATTTTTTTTGCATTTTGTACGAATTTTGTCAAATATTTTTTGATCGGTATTCGGGCACACAACAAATGATTACACCGCCAAAAGCAGCATAACCCGTTAATATATCGTCCATCAATAATTTATTTTTCCTTCTCAACAGGTCCGGCTATGCTGGTTTATCTGAAAACAGAGGACAGAAGACAGATGTCGGAGGACAGCTTGATTCCGCCTGCGGCGTTGATAACTGCTGAATATCCCGTCCTTTTACATCACGTTTTCATTCTTTGTTGTGCCAGCAAGGCATGGACGTTTATCTGACATCCGGGTTCACCCCATTCACCGGATCATTTCGGACGTATTCACAGTCGGGCCATCCACACTCAGCAGGGTCATTTTCAGTGTATACCCTGCGGGACCGGGGACCGTTAATTCAAGCGCTTCCGGAATCACGGTTGGGCCTGCCTTCCGGCAGGAGCGACCGGTTATGGTTCGGGTCAACAGCCCTTCGGCATCATAGGTTTTGATCCGCCTGCAGCCGTTTTCAAGCGGCAGGATATCGGTGACCGCTCCGTCCGGCCCTGTCATCCGGCAGGATTCAACACCATCGGCAAGTTGGCCGTAGCGAACACCCGAGCCATCGGGGCGGATAAACAGGGCCCGCACATCCTCCATCAGCCCTTCGGCAAATCCGGGCCTGTCAAACGGAGGCACCGCCCGGTCCACCTCAAGCCGGTCGGTCAGGCGGGCTTCAAAAAGGGTAAAACCCTCGACGGTCATGAGCGCACAGCTCAGGCTGTTTCCATCCACCACCGTGACCCCGAGCACAGAGCTTCCGCCGCCACCGGCCATGGAAAATTCAATCGCGTGAACAAACTGCCACTTGCCCTGGGGGTAGACCGCTGCACATTTTTTCTTCAGTTCCGCCTGCTCCAGAGGCCGCATCGGGTCTGGAGCAAGG
The DNA here is from genome assembly GCA_011051825.1 of Desulfobulbus sp. Taxonomy (GTDB): domain Bacteria; phylum Desulfobacterota; class Desulfobulbia; order Desulfobulbales; family Desulfobulbaceae; genus DRLX01. The sequence continues at coordinate 199 of DRKH01000085.1, read as the reverse complement.
GGTTGCAGCCGTCCGGGCTGTTCCGATGCGCAGGAGCAGAGCAGGAGCAGAAAAGACAGAAGAAACAAGAGGGCTTTCATGGTCTGACGAACAGGTCCTTGGCAACGGGCTGATTGAGAACGGCATGGGAAAACGTCAACCGGGTCGAGGAACCGGGCCCTTCAAAAATGGTGACCGAATCCAGCAGTCCGGCCTGATC
>DRKH01000084.1 GCA_011051825.1 Desulfobulbus sp. | reverse complement strand
CGGCCATTGTTTTTTGCCTCATAAAGGGCCTGGTCGGCGGCGGCAACTAATGTCTCCGGCTGGGAGCCCCGTTCGGGGACAGCGGTAGCCACCCCGACGCTGATTGTCAGATGATCGGCAATTTTGGAACTTTTATGGGGAATGTGCTGGGCCTCAACCTGGGAACACATCTTCATTGCGACTTCAAGTGCTCCCTGCACGCCGGTCTCCGGCAGGATAGCAACAAATTCTTCACCACCGTAGCGGGCCACCATGTCGGTTTCCCTGTGGATGGAGTGCTCCAGGATTTCCGCGACCTTTTTCAGACAGTCGTCTCCCCCCTGGTGGCCATAGGTATCGTTGAAAAGTTTGAAAAAATCGATATCCAGCATGATAATCGAGATGGAGGAACTGTGGCGTATTGCCCGCAGCCATTCTTTTATTAACAGCTGGTCGAACCGTCTTCGGTTCGGAATTCCGGTCAGACCGTCCTGGGAGGAAAGTCTTTGCAGGATCTTGTTGGCTTCAGCCAGCCGCTGCTGGCTTTTTCTCAGGGCCTTAAAGGCCTCGTCTCGTTGCTTCTGGTTGATGTAGGCCTGCGAGTGATAGCGGATGCGGGCGATCAGCTCGATCTTGTCGGGCAGTTTGACCAGATAATCGTTGGCGCCAAGTTCAAAGGCCTTACTCTTTATTTCCGGCTCTTCCTTGGTCGAAAGGACGATAATCGGAACCTGGGCCGTGGCCGGATTGGTTCTGTAAAATTTGACCATGGTCAGGCCGTCGATCTCCGGCATAACCAGATCCTGCAGAATGATGGTCGGTGTCAGTTCCTCTGCAGTTTTCAGTGCTTCGCTTGGATTTTTGCAGTAGTGGAAATCAAAATCTTCAAGGGTAAGAGCCCGCCGTATGACCTCGGCAATCATCGGTTGGTCATCAACCAGTAGAATCGTTATCTTGTATTCCCGAACAGTTTCAAGGCCAAGGTCAAGATCAATTTCAGGTATTTCTTCAATCATGATGGTCCAGTCTCCACCCATTGTCTATTAATTCGACTATTCTTGTTCCAATCTCATGTACCGGCAGCACTTCATAGACGGCGCCTGCTTCAATCGCCGCCTTTGGCATACCGAACACCACGGAACTCCTGCGATCCTGTGCTATGGGGTAATGACCATTTTGTTTCAGTGCAAGCATGCCCTCGGCCCCGTCTCTTCCCATACCTGTTAACAGTACTCCCAGGCAGCTGCCGTACCAGTGTGATGCCAGGCTTTTGAAGAATACATCCACGGAAGGGTGGTAAAAGTTATCCCGAGGCTCGCGTGAATAATGCAGCGTTGTATCCATGTGCATGATTACATGATCGTCGGTGGAGGGAATCAGTACGGTCCCCACCCGCGGACGTTCGCCTTCGTCGAGAACTTTTACATTAAAGTGTACCTGGCTGTTGAGCCAGTTGGCAAGGCCGGCGGTAAATTTTTTATCCATGTGCTGTATTACAATGACAGAGACCGGAAAGTCGGAGGGAAAACGGGCGAGAATCTGGAGTAATGCCTGGGGGCCACCGGTGGAGCTGCCGATGGCTATAAGATTCCCGTGGGTGTTTCCTGCCGAGACCTGGCTTCGTGCAGACTTGACAGCAACCTTTGGTTTTGAACGGGTAGCGGGCTGGCTGATTTGAGCTATCCTGTCGATCTTTTGAAGAAGAGCAGGTGAACGTCCCTGTTTACCGCTGCCGGTTACAGGGGTCGCTACCACGTCCAGGGCCCCGGCACCCATGGCCTCGAAGACCTTGCCGCTGTTGCCGGACACGCTTGCCGTGACCACCAGGATGTTGCAGGGCGTGGACTGCATGATTTTTCTCGTGGCCTCCACGCCGTCCATCACCGGCATGATCAGATCCATCAAGATCAGATCAGGGGTGTCCTTTGCCGCAAGGGAAACCGCAACCGCACCGTTTTCAGCGGCCCAGGCGACCTGGTGCCTGCCCGATACGACAAGGGCCCTGCGCAGAGCTTCCACTGCCATGGGCATGTCATTGACAATTCCTATTCTCATATATTTTTCAAAATACACTTCATATTAATGGGGATCCTTCTCTCTACCAACCTCACAGCCTTCAGGCTGAATACTTTGTGGGCCTGCCCGCCTCGGACTGCTTTACTGCAGTGGGCAGGCCGGGGTCAGGATAAATCCACCCTGCATTTAAAATGAATTAAAATCAGTCGATTAGATGCCAACCTGATATTTATTCACTATTGACAAAGGCATCTGACCCGCAGGAGCCATAGCCGTCAAGCTAAGAATAAATGTCATCGGCAGAAGCAAAAAGGGTGGGCATTGCCCACCAAAAAGAGCTGCCGAACCCCATGCACTCTATATGTAGCAACGTCATTCCGGCGAAGCAGCTCTTATTATAACCCACTTTCTGCTGGTGGGCGGTGCCCACCACACAAAGCCGGTTGATCTTTTTGCCACCAATCCCCGCGGGGCGGGCTCCGGGGACGGGATCGTATTCAAAAAACTGATAATTTCACGGTAACTGTTCAGGAGCACCCCACGGAGTCTACGCTCGAAGTCTGCGCTTATCTACCTCTCTGCACGGTCAGGCCTGATTCACATAGGAATCACTATAGTTCACAGGCCTGACTGCACAGCCGTCAAGCTAAGACGAATACCGTAACATATCAGCTGGTTGCATCACGTAGGAGCCCGCCCCCGGAGTCTACGCTTACCTGCGGGCGATTGTCGGCAGAAACATCAATATGACGCATAATTATCGCCCGCGGGGCGGGCTCCTACGGTATTGTTATCCCCTGATATTATAGATAATTTGTGTTAGCTTGACGGCTATGGGCCTGACTGCACAGATATGGAGCACTCCTGAACAGTTACAGGTGGTGGTAGGGCTAGTTCTCTGCCCCTACCTGAATAGTTACATTTCACGAAGTAAAAAAGTCGCATAAATTTACCGTGCGGCCGGGGTTCAATCCTGCTCCGGGCCGCCAATCAGGTCTTCCACCGCCTGGACCAGGGTTTCGTCCTGAAAGCTGCCCTTGGTCAGATAATAGTCCGCTCCGGCTTCAAGTCCCCGGTTGCGATCTTCTTCTCTGTCCTTGTAAGACACAATAATTATCGGCAACATTTTAAAACGTGGATCGTTGCGGATGAGCCTGACCAGTTCTATGCCGTCCAGGCGCGGCATGTCCACATCCGTGATGACCAGGTCAAATGCTTCGTTGCGAATACTGTTCCATCCATCCTGGCCGTCAATAGCCACGTGCACATCATACCCCCTGCCGGAGATCATTTTTCGTTCCACCTCGCGCACGGTGATGGAGTCGTCGACCACGAGGACCCGTTTTATCGGACGACCGACCAGCAGGTCTTCCCCGCCGATACGCTGGAGCCGGTTCCCGGAAATAAGGTGATCAACGGAACGGACCATGTCCTCCACGTCAACGATCAGGACCGGGGTGCCGTCTTCAAGAATAGCAGCGGCATTGACATCCTGGACCTTCTGCAGCCGCTTGTCAAGGGGGTGGACAACCAGGTCGCGGATGCCGGTAAAGGCGTCGACAATCAGACCATAACGGTTATGGCGATCACTGATAACCAGAACCGGCAGCATGTCCCCATTCGTTTCTGTCCCCTCACTTTTCTCAAGAACCTGACGTGCGGAAACCAGGCCGATTCGTTCGTCGTTGAAGGTGACATACTGGCGTCCTTCGACTTCTTTGACCTTCTCCGGTCGCAGCTTGAGCACATGATCGATGGCAACCAGCGGAAAGGCGTAGTCCTCTTCACTGATGGTGACCAGCAGCGAACGGGTCACCGAAAGCGTCAGGGGGAGCTGCATTTCAAAGGATGAACCTTTGCCCGGCTTTGTGTTTATTCGTATGATACCACGCACTTCATGGATGGCCCTGTGCACCACATCGAGTCCGACCCCCCGGCCGGAGATCGTGCTGACCTCATCGCGGGTGCTGAAATTCGGTAGAAACAGAAAGTCAAGCAGCTCGGGTGGGCTGAGGACCCGGGCCGTTTCCTCATCGATCATTTTTTTGGCGATAACCCTGCTGCGCAGCCGCTCAAGATCAATACCCTGGCCGTCGTCACTGACCACTATGTTCAGCATACCGGCACTGTGCCGGGCCTCGAGCCGGATGGTTGCCTGTGCAGGTTTGCCTGCCCGTTTTCGTTGTTCGGGCGACTCAATGCCATGATCAACCGCATTTCTGATCATGTGATTGAGGGGAGACTCTATTTTGTCCAGGATATCCCGGTCAACCAGTGTGTCTGCTCCGATAATTTCCAGCTTGACCTTTTTACCCAGTTCGCGGGAAACATCCCGTACCATCCGGGGAAACCCGTGCAGCCAATCGGAAAACGGCCGCATTCTGTTGGCAATGACCTCCTGATGAAGGTGGTATGAAATTTCTGTTGAACGTCGGGCATGGTCTTCGATTTCCACCAGGAAATCATTGACGAGCTTGCGGCAGGTATCCATCCCCTGCAGTACTTTGTTTAAACCGTCATCAGGCTGTCTCTTAGCGGTTTTCCTGAAGTGCATCGAATCGATCTGATGGTTCAGCAGGCGGTAGACTTTATCCTGGTCATGTTTGAGCCGGAGCAGCTTGAGGATGAACGAGGGCAGCCAGTGTGATTCCACCTGTACCTCACCGGCAAGCCCCATGAGCCGGTTCAGTCCCTCTGCCGATACCCGAAGGGATTGTTCAGGCACTTCTGCTTCGACAGTCGGTGCGGGTTTTGATATGCCCAGGGTGAAATCTTTGGTTTTTTTTCCGTCTTCTGCTGTGGTTGGGTCCGGCGCTGGCGGAGCCTTTGTCTCCTTTCCGGTCGCTGCCGCTCTGTAGAGCCCGGCCAGAGCGTCAATATGTTCGGTATTCCGGCTAAACCACTCCTCCATTTCGTTGTCCGTCTGCCGAATTATGTCGGTAAACAGGTCCACCCCTTTAAGGAGCTCGTCTACCTGGTCAGGACCGATTTGGATGATGCCTTCCTGTGCCGCCACAAAGAGGTCTT
>DRKH01000083.1 GCA_011051825.1 Desulfobulbus sp. | reverse complement strand
AAGGGTGAACGCATTCTCGTTATCGATGACGAGGCCCGACAGAGGGAAATTGCGGCCGACATGCTGACCTCGATGCAATACACCGTCGACAGTGTCGACTCGGGAGAAGAGGCTCTCCGCTTTCTGGAGAAGAACCCGGTCGATCTGCTCATACTGGACATGATCATGACTCCGGGAATGAGCGGTCTTGCGACCTATAAAGAAATCCTCCGAATCCGACCCGGACAAAAGGCGATTATCGTCAGCGGCTTTTCTGAAAACGAGGAGGTCACGGAGGCCATGCAGCTTGGCGCGGCAATTTTCATCCGCAAACCGTACACCTATGCCCGGCTGGGTACCGCCGTCAAACAGGCCCTTCAAGATTTGGGAGAAACACTCTCCTCGCCACCGGACCCCGCCTCTTCCGCTTAAACAAGCGATACCCTGCCTGCCGGGCAGGGAATACGGAATGCAGAGAGTAAAAAAATCCCCTTGCGTTCCGAATGCTCCATGATGAAAAGCCGTCTTTTCGGGTGCAGGAATGAGTGACCGGATTGAATTTATCCCGTAATTCCGGCCGGGCCGCCTTGACAGTGCTCACTTCCGGCAGGTATACTCACAGGTATATACAGTTTTTTGCTTTGCCGACCCTCAGGGCAGGCCGCACACTTACCGGGAACAGATCCATGCAGAAACTCCGTTACCCCCTAGCATTGCCCCTTATCATTTTTCTCCTTGCCCTTGCCGCTCAGGTTCAGGCCGGCGGGCAGAAGACACCAGATCTTCCTCACCTTCAACAGGACCGCTACCTGCGGATGGCCGACAACTTTTTCATCCTTTATGATCCCTCCAGCTCCATGGACGTGCCCTATAAACAAAGCGGTCTAACCCGGCTGGAAATGGAAAAAAAGATTATCCGGGAAAGCAACCAATCCCTGCCCGAACTCGGCTGGCAGGCCGGACTGTACCCGCACTGGAAAGGCGGGCTATGGCTGAGCGGTTCACCACAGGCCTTCAAGCCCTACTATCGGTTGCAGAATTACGACAAAAAAAAATACGGTCTGGCCATCGATAGGCTGCCGACGATCAGCACCGGGCCGCCCATGCTGCAGATCGGGTTGATAAAGCTTGAGCATCTGCTGGGCCTTGCCGGACGCACCCAGGTCTTTCTGTTTACCGACGGTAAAGACTCCCGGGTCGACGGGGTGAAGGAACCGGCACCGCTGGCCCAGGCAAAAAAACTGGCAAACCGATATGACGTCTGCTTTACAATTATCAGCAGCGCCAAAGAGGCCAAAGAACAGAAACTGCTGGCTGACATGGCGGAGGTCAACAGCTGCTCCCAGGTTATTGATTTCGACACGGTGGCCGAACATCCCGAACACCTGCTGGGCAAATTGTACATGGATGCAGAGAACAGCTTTAAAAACGTCCTCTTTGACTTTGACAAGTATACTCTCAAAAAAGAGTACAAAAAAAATCTTACCAAGCTCGGAATATTCCTCAAGAAAAACCCACAGGCCTATGCGGTGCTTTCAGGTTTTACCGACAACATCGGCACCGAAGCCTATAATATAAAACTTTCCCGGAGGCGTGCGGAAAGCGTTCGCAACTATCTGCACAATACATTTCATATCAACAGCAGGCGACTGCTTCCCTACTGGTACGGTTATGCCAATCCGGTGGCCTCCAACAAAACCCCGCAGGGGAGACAACTGAACCGCCGGGTCACCATCGCCCTGCGCCAGGGTCGTTAAAATCTACCCATTCCTTACCTGCAGATTTCATCCTTGAATTTGTTTTGTCGAATGAAATATTATAAATATAGAGTCACTATTCAGCCGCTACCTATCGAGTCCGCGCTTACCGGGAGGATCGTTCCATGTATCAATCTCTGCTGCCCATCTTAAAGCCCCTTGTTTTCGAGGGAAAAAGTGGCATCCTGCATATTTCACATAAATATAATGATAAAGCGCAGCTGTTCTTGAGGGAAGGAATTATTGAGCAGGTGGAAACCACGAAGTTGCGTGGCAAGCAGGCGGCAGCGACCTGTGCAAGATGGATCAGCATAACCACTGAATTTCAGGAAGGGGAGCCCGGGGAATATACCCCGGACCCTGAAATCGATACCAATTCATTCCTTTCCTATATAGAGAAGACATTCAATACGATAGAGCTCATCAATAAAAACATTTCCGATGACGGTATTATTCTTGGAATCGACACCAACAAACTCAACAAAACAGCCAAATTAAATGCTGAGGATTTAAAGATAGCCCTGCTCCTTGACGGAACACGTAACATTGAGCAGGTCTTGAGCATGTCGGCTAAATCCGAACTGGCGGTGTTGGCCCATACCTGCAGATTGATCATGGCCGGGGTTGCCCACAAGGTCATTGTAAAAAACATCATGCCAAGGCAGGATCAGGAGAATTTTCTGCAGTCACTCAACGAAAAACTGACGGACCTGGTAGGTCCGGCCGGATCGATCCTTGTGGATGATGCCTTTGAAAAAATAGGGTCCACTCCCAAGACGTTGGCGCAGGAAGAAATTCCGGCTCTTATTACTGAGATAGGGGTTCTTCTTGATGACGAAGAGCTGGTCGAGCTCGACAAATGGAGTGCAACCTACCTGTCATCTGTAGAAATGTAACCGTTCACCAAGAGTAACATAGTTCACTAATCCTGAGGTGGTAATCAGACACCACACCATGATGTACTCTGAAACAGTTCCGGATATTTTTTACAACAGCGGTCAGGATGACCGTGGTGCCTCACCCTTTCGCGGCAGGCTTTTGATGAAAATATCGATAATATCGGTCGAAGGTGCCTCGTCATACACCTTTGCATAGGCCTGACGGAACTGAACGACTGTCAGATTGAGTCCACTTGCAACGGTTTCTGCGAAGTTGACTTTTGATTTATACTCCTCATCGTCTCCCCTGACAGAGCGTTTCTCCTGTATTTTTTTTAAAAAAAACTGCGTGACCTCTCCGGGAGGTGTACATCCGTACTTGCGACTGAATTCCTGCCTAAATTTCAATACGGTAGGGCTGGGTCCGGCGACGACTTTTTCCGCAAAACGCAACATGCCCTGTTTATCAATGGTTACGGCATCATTCCGGGGACCCTTCCGAAGTCTCTTTAAAAAATACGTTGTAAGTTCTGCCGATGGATATTCATCATATTTTTCTTTAAACGCCTGACGAAACTTCAGGACAGTCGGAGCATGTCCACTGGCAATGGTGTCGGCTAACACGAACTGCGGGTCTTTGTCCTCCTTTTTTGCGTTGTCCTCCTTCTTTGCTTTTTCCTTTATTGACGCTCCAATACGTTGAAAATACTCTCCTACTTCATCCTTGGATATTTCTGCAATACCGACGAAATAATCAACGAGATCAAGTCCCGGCCGCTGGCCGATCTCTTCGAGTATTTCATGGTGCAGCTGTGCCAGGGATGGCCGGGGTAATTTTGCAATTGCCTTGGCGATTGAAACCTGGATACCCCACAGGTCATCCCGTTTGTTGTCGACAGATGTCATTTCATTCAATTCAACTATAGTAACTGTTCAGGAGCACCCCACGGAGTCTACGCTCGAAGTCTGCGCTTATCTACCTCTCTGCACGGTCAGGCCTGATTCACATAGGAATCACTATAGTTCACAGGCCTGACTGCACAGATATGGAGCACTCCTAAACAGTT
>DRKH01000082.1 GCA_011051825.1 Desulfobulbus sp. | reverse complement strand
GTGTTGTCGATTGAGTAGCCGTAATAGATATACCATTTACCAAAAAACGGCTGTCCGAAGCGCAGGCCACCGCCGGTGGAATCCTTGGTGTAGTCGTCATACTGCCGCTGCCAGTTGAACAGGTCTATACCGGCCGATACATGGGAATCAAGAAACCGGGGATCGGTGTAACTCAGGTTGAAGCGGGTGGTGACACCACTTAAGTTTGCCGACAGCGAGAGCCGGTTGCCGGTGCCCATCAGGTTGTTCTCTGAAATTTCCCCCATGAACAGTACGGACTCGGAAGAGCTGTATCCGGCACCGATACTGAACTGGCCGGTGGATTTTTCCTTGACGTTGACCATGACATTCATCTGATCTTCATTCATGGTCGGCTGCGGGGTTACCGTAACTTCTTCAAAGAAACCAAGCCGCTGCAGCTTCTGGGTGGATGTGCGGATAGCCTTGGAATCAAATACGCCACCCTCCTTCACGGTGAGATCCCGGCGAATAACATTATCACGGGTCCGGGTGTTTCCCTGGATCTCCACCCGGTTAAAGTACACCAGTGAGCCCTTGTCGATTTTGAGGACGATATCAACCCGTTTGCCGGACTTGGCCTTGCTGATCTTAGGTGTGATCTCGGCAAAGGCGTAGCCGTTCTCGGCATAGAGATCGGTCAGCTTCAGGACGTCTTCGCGCAGCACTTTGCGGTTGAGGAACTTTTCCTTACGGATGGCCAGCATGGAGATAAGGTCGGACTTATCCTTGATCAGGTCACCCTGGATATCCACGGTTCCAACCCGGTAACGCGGGCCTTCCTGAATGGGAAAGGTGATGTTGAGGGCGTTGTCCTTTTCCTCAACCCTGGGCTCGCCGACCTTGGCCTCGATAAAACCGTGATTGTGATAAAATGCGGCCAGTCTTCCGGCGTCCTGCTGCAGGACGTCCATTTTCAGGACCCCGCTGTCGGTAAACCAGGACAGCCAGTTCCAGGTACCGGTTTCAATAACATCTTCAAGGTCACTGTCATCAAAGGATTTGTTGCCCTGGAAGGTTATTTTTTTAACGGATATTTTTTCCCCTTCCTTGACCTGGAACCGGACCGTTACCGTTTCCGGGGTCGGGTAACTGAGATTGGCTGTTACTCTGGTGTCAAAATAGCCCTTGGATTTATACAGGCTTTTGATTCGCTGAACAGCGTTATTGATCTTGGCCGGGTTGATAATGGTGTTGGGCAGGATGTTTGCGGCCTCACGAACATCATCTTCGGAAATCTCGTCGGTGCCGCTGAAGGTGACGGAGCTGATAATCGGCTTTTCTTTTACCTGAAAGATAATGGCCTTACCGGTGGGGGTATCACTGACATCGATGGCGACGTCGTCGAAATAACCCATGGAGAAAACGGATTTCAGGTCCCGGCGCAGAGCCGCCGGATTATAATAATCACCTGGTTTTGTGCTGATTTTGCGCAGGATGGCACCGGAGTCGATTCGCTCGTTTCCGGCCGGCGCAATAGAGGCGATTATAACGTCACGATTGGAGTAGCCGAGAATATCGGTAATTGCATCGTGGATAGCCAGGTCCAGCTCGTTGCTGGTCGGTGCTTCCTGGAAAGACCTGTGCAGAGCATTGGGGCTGAGGACATCGAAAACGGCAATGTCCAGGCTGATACGCTGGCCGATTTGAGTCAGACTGCCCACCGCAACATAGTCATAGCCGGTCCTGTCGGCAATTTTACCCAGGGCTTTTGCCGCCGGGGGCCATGAGCCCGAGTAGTCAACAAGGGATTCCGCTTCGGAGCGGGGGATCATGGTCAGGTTCTTTGCCGACAGTGCATCGGCAAGAGCCTTGTCTGCCTTCTTCTGGAGCTCTATGCGGTCAGGGGCATTGATTTTCAGGGGAAGAAAGGCGGTATTTTGTTTGGCCGCCTGTGCCGGTAGAGCAGAAAACAGCGAGAGAAAGAAAACAATAAGGAGGGGCAATGCTACAACCGGTCTTGTGGGAGAAGAAAGATCTGGTCTCAACTGCATGGAGGATTCCTGTGGCAATTATTTGTTGTCTGCAGAGTAGGTTATATGATTTTCAGGCAGCAGGGGTGTTGCTGGTACACGAACTCGGCGCCATTATGCCATGTTCGGGGGAAAATGCAAAGGTTTATGACTGCTTCCGGCCCGGATCTTTCTCTCTTGGGAGATGCTGCTCGTCAAGGAGTTGAGCCACCCGGTCATGGAGGAGCAGGGCCAGCTTCTGTTTGTCTTTGCTCTTGTAGTCGGTGGTCGGGATAGGGGTGCCGATGCGAAGAACAATTTCACCGCTTTTCGGCAGCAGGCTGCCTTTGGGCAGGAGTTGTGAGGCGTTGTTAAAGCCTATGGGAACCACCGGTACGCCGGACTTTATGGCCAGTAGAATGGCCCCGGCCTTAAAGGGATGGAGTCTTCCGTCACGACTGCGGGTGCCCTCCGGGAAGATCAGAACCGAGCTGCCGTCGCTGATACGGCCGGCGGCCTGAGATAGGCTCTTGAGTGCCTCCCTGCCCCGGGAACGGTCGATGGCAATAAAGCCGACTGTACGCATGGCCAGGCCGAACAGGGGAATGTTAAAAAGTTCTTTTTTGGCGATCCATCTGAAATCATGGGGAGAATAGGCCTGAAAACTGTAAATGTCCAGCTGGCTGGTATGGTTACCGGCAAAGACATAGGTGGCCTTGGGGTCAAGATTTTCCATTCCGGTGACCCGTACGCGGATACCGGCAATGCGAAGAAGAATTCTGGCCCAGGATCTCGGATATCGCTGGGTCTTGACCGTGGAGCTTTTAAAAATAGCGGTCTCGATGATGGCAAGAATACAGACCGTACAGGTGACAAAAGGAACGGAAAAAAGAAAGAGCCAGGAGCGGAGAAACTGGAAAGGGTGCATGGCAAGTGGACTATCTGTTATCCGTCATGTCGGTAAAGGGGTCGGTAGAATCGGCGTGAATGGAGTTCAGCAGTTCCCGGGGTGAGCATCGGAAATCGTTTTCCAGTTCATTGCAGCCGAAAAATTCCTCGTTAAAGGTGGTGATCAGGTTGAGGTGTCCCCAGCGGGTCAGGTAATAGATGACCAGTTTAGGCAGGGCGGAAATAACCGTCTCGTCCGGAAAGGGGTCGACAAAGCTTGAGTTCAGCAGTTTGTCACAGTTTAAGGTCTGGGAATGATAAAAATTTTCCAGAAACATGAGCTCGGGTGGCAAACGGACGGAGATTCCGAACCAACTCAGCAGGCTGGCCAGCCGCTCAAGAAAATATTTACCGGACCGGATTACCGAATAGGGCACGTACATCTCTCTGGGGCGATGAAGCTCAAGATAGGAACGGATGGTCAGGATAAGTTCGTCCAGGGCAATGGGTTCCCGGTCGACAAAGTGATAGGTCGCACCTGAAAATTCTTCCCGGTTGTCCAGGATGTGGTGGACGAAGTAGGGGAGTTTGTTGGCGTTGGTGTAGGAATGTTGAACGCCCTTTTTGGTAATCAGAAAAGGCATGGATTCATCGGCGATGGTAAAGAACAGGCGGTGGAATCCTTGAATTTTATGATCATGCTCACCATAGACGATGGCCAGTCGGACGACGGTGTAGTCAAGCCCTTTGTGCTTGCCCATATATTTCAAGGTCCGTTCGCTCATGAGCTTGGACTTGGCATAATTGCTCAGCGCCGGCGACAACGGCAGGTGGTCTTCCTCGGTCAGATTCCTGCCGTTGGGCAGGGTGGAGGCGGAGCTCATATGGATGTAGGGGATATCGAGCGCACAGCAGGCCCGGGCCAGGTTGACGGTGCCGAGATAGTTGACTTCAAAGGCGAGCTGGGCATCACTGTCCAGGGCGGCCATGGCCGTGTTGATGACGAAATCGGGCTGAACTCTCCGCAGGTAGGCCTTGATGTCTTCGGCCGTACGAATGGAGAGCTTTTTGGAGCTGGGGGCCCGGATCTCTATTTCGTCGTCGGTTTTAGTCTTGAAGTAATGGGCAAGCGTGCCGCCAATCAGGCCTGAGCCGCCGATAAGGACTCCAAGCCTTTTTTTTGTCTGTGATGCCTGAACCATTGTGTATCAGGTGCCGGGTGTCGGATGAATCTCTTCCCTGTACCGAACATTGTTCGCTGCAGGGCGCACTATCTCCTTGTATAACTTATCGAATATAGCATGGTCAGGGATAAAAGGCACCTTTTTTCCTGTTGCTCGGTCGATGCTGTTTCGTTGACGATTTGCCTGTGATCGACTATGCTGTCCGCTTCATTTGTCGGTGATGTGTTCAGGTGGAAACTGTTTCCAGCAAAATCGGCATCCCCTTGCGGACAAGGAACGGCTGGAAGTGAACCATCGGCAATACTGTGTATTCAGCGAAATAAAAAAGAAAAAATAGAGGGAAGTTATGGCCAAAATTAAAGTAAAAAATCCCATCGTTGAACTCGACGGCGATGAGATGACACGTATTATCTGGGCATTTATTAAGGAAAAGCTGATCCTGCCCTATCTGGATGTGGATTTGAAATATTATGATCTCTCGATTCAAAAGCGAGATGAAACAGAAGACCAGATCACCATTGATGCCGCCAATGCGATTAAAAAATACCGGGTCGGCGTCAAATGTGCCACCATTACACCGGATGAGGCCCGGGTAGAGGAGTTCGGCCTTAAAGAGATGTGGCGTTCACCCAATGGAACCATTCGTAATATTATCGGTGGAACGGTCTTTCGGCAGCCGATTATCTGTAATAACATTCCCCGGCTTGTTCCCGGCTGGACCAAGCCCATCGTCATTGGTCGTCATGCCTTCGGCGATCAGTATCGGGCAACGGATTTTCTGATTCCAGGGGCCGGACGGCTGACCATGAAGTTTGAGCCCGCCGACGGCGGCGAGGCCATTGAGCATGAAGTGTTTGCATTTCCCTCCAGCGGTTGTGCCATGGGGATGTACAACCTGGATGACTCCATTCGCGGTTTTGCCCGTTCCTGTATGAACTACGGCTTGAACCTCGGCTGGCCGGTGTATCTGTCGACCAAGAATACCATCCTGAAAAAATATGACGGCCGCTTCAAGGATCTTTTTCAGGAGGTGTTTGAGGCCGAGTTTGCCGATCGTTTTGCAGAGGCCGGGATCACCTATGAACACCGGCTTATCGATGACATGGTCGCTGCGGCCATGAAATGGGAAGGCGGTTTTGTCTGGGCCTGCAAGAACTACGACGGTGACGTCCAGTCCGATACCGTGGCCCAGGGGTTCGGTTCCCTTGGCCTGATGACTTCCGTGCTGCTGACCGAGGATGGTCAGACGGTTGAAGCGGAAGCGGCCCACGGCACCGTGACCCGCCATTACCGTGAGCATCAGAAGGGCAACAAGACCTCGACCAACCCGATTGCCTCTATCTTTGCCTGGACCCGGGGCCTCAGTTACCGGGGAACCTTTGATGAGACGCCCGATGTGGTCAAGTTTGCCGAGACCCTGGAGAGGGTCTGTGTGGAGACCGTGGAGTCGGGCTTCATGACCAAGGATCTGGCCCTTCTGATTGGAGGAGAGCAGCCTTTCCTGACCACGGAGGAGTTCCTGGCCAAACTGGATGAAAATCTCAAGGCTGCCATGGCCTGAGCCCTGAATCCGTGAGAAATACCAAATACCAGACATCGGTGCATGCAGGCCCC
>DRKH01000081.1 GCA_011051825.1 Desulfobulbus sp. | reverse complement strand
CGCTGGGATTTTACGCTCTATGACCTGTTCTCAAGAGTGTTACAACGTCCGGCTGCAGAGGATATCATTCTTGTTGCCATTGATGAGCACAGCCTGGCCGTAGAGGGGCGCTGGCCCTGGCCGCGTCGGCTGCACGCCGAATTGATCGACAGGCTGTCCCGGGGAGGAGCAAAGGCCGTCGGCCTGGATATTCTCTTTGCCGAACCCTCACCCGACAGGCCGGAAGATGACGCGTTTCTGGCCGATGCCATCAGGAGAAACGGGCGGGTTGTTCTGCCGCTGGTGAATGAGAATGCTCAGGCCGGCGGACCGCTGAAGTTGACCCGGCCTCTGCCCGTGCTGGCCGAAGCCGCCGCAGGGCTCGGTCATGTCGATGTCGAGCTTGACGAGGATGGCCTTGTCCGCCATGCATTCCTGAAAGCCGGTCCGGGAAGTGCTGATTATTCCGCCTTCAGTCTGGAAATGCTGACTTTGGGCTCGCTTGATATCCTGGAAAACATCCCGGGGCTTCGCAACCCCGGGTCCGTGGCGTCTTCTCCTGAATCCTGGATCCGGGACTATGAAATTCTTATCCCCTTTGCCGGGCCACCAGGCCATTTCAGGCGGATTTCCTATGCCGATGTTCTGGCACCTTCCTTTGACCCTGCTGTTGTCAACAATGCCTATGTCTTTGTCGGGGTAACGGCCCTGGGACTCGGCGACGGCCTGCCGACCCCGGTGTCCGGCAATTCGGTTTCCATGCCGGGCGTGGAACTCAATGCCACCCTGCTCGATGTTCTGCGCAACAAGCTGGCTGTTTTACCCATGACCATCCTGATGCAGTTTGTTGTGGGCGGTGTGCTGATTCTTCTTCCCTGTTTTCTGTATCCCCGCCTGCGGGCAGGGAGCAGCCTGGGCGTCGCGGCGGTGTTTCTGCTCTTGTCACTGTCCCTGAGTTTTCTGCTGCTGCGTTTTCTCCACCTCTGGTATCCGCCCATCGCTGCCATGGTGACCATTATTCTCGGTTATCTGCTCTGGACCTGGCGCAGATTGAAGTGGACGGTTAACGAGCTGGCCCGGGAGAAACATCAGGCGCTGGTTACGCTGCACTCTATTGGTGACGGGGTGCTGAGCCTCGATGGTTCCGGACGGGTCCAGTATATGAATCCCATGGCGGAGTCGCTGACCGGGTGGACCACGGGTGAAGCCTCCGGCCGTCCCCTGGGCCAGGTTGTTCGTCTTGAGGATGAACGCCAGGGCCGGGATCTGACCCCGGTGATTGAACAGTGCCTTCGGGAGGTCCAGCCGTCCACGGTCCAGGTTGATGCGCTGTTGACCAATCGGGACGGCCGCAACTTTACAGTGCATGCCAGTGCCGGATCAATTCATGATGAGCAGGGCCGTAATATGGGGGTTGTGCTGGGTATCAGTGATCTTACAGAAACCCGGTTCATGGCTGAACAGCTTGCCTTCTACACTACCCATGATGCCCTGACCGGCCTCCCGAACCGGACCCTGCTCAAGGACCGGCTCGAACAGGCCATGGCCCGGGCCGGACGAAACAGCCGCCGGGTTGCAGTTTTTTACGTTGATCTCGATTACTTTAAAAAGGCCAATGACATGCTGGGCCATACCGGTGCCGACCAGTTGCTGCGGGAGACGGCATCCCGTCTGCAGGCCGTTGAACAGGAGGGCATGACGGTCACCCGACTGGGTGCGGACGAGTTTGTCGTCCTGCTGGAGGATGTTGACGAAACTTCCGGAATTGAGCAGGTGGCAAGGGAAATGCTTGCCGTTCTGCAGGACCCTTTTTTCATTGAGCAGCAGAAGGTTCAGCTCACGGCCAGCATCGGAGTGAGCCTGTTCCCTGAAGACGGGCAGCAGGTGGAGCAGCTGATACGGCATGCCGATATAGCAATGAACCAGGTCAAGGAAAGCAGAAGAAATGATTTTCAGTTCTTCTCCGATGAAATGCATGACTGGATCCGGGAACGGCTGGATCTGGAAAAACAGTTGCAGCAGGCCCTGGAGAATGATGAGCTTGTCCTGTACTATCAGCCCCAGATTCGTCTGAGTGACGGTCGTCTCATAGGGGTGGAGGCCCTGCTTCGCTGGGAATCATCGGAACGGGGGTTTGTGTCTCCGGCCCGTTTTATTCCGATTGCCGAGGAAAGCGATCTCATCCTTTCCATCGGTAAATGGGTCCTGGAGAAAGCCTGCCGTCAGGCAAAGGCATGGGAGGAGGCCGGGTTTGAATCCATGACCATGGCGGTCAATATCTCACCCAAACAGTTTTTGCAGAAAAATTATCTGGAGCTGATCGTCCGCATCCTGGAGGAAACCGGACTGTCGGCACGTTTTCTGGAACTGGAGATCACGGAAAATACCATAATCCAGCATCTGGAACATTCAAGCGAGTTCATCAAGGGGTTCAGGGCGCTTGGCGGAACCATCTCCATCGATGATTTCGGGACCGGCTATTCTTCCCTCAGTTACCTCAAGCAGTTTCCGGTTGATCACCTGAAGATCGACCGTTTTTTTGTCCGGGATATCGCGGTGGCCCCAGAGGATGCGGCAATTACAAAGGCCGTTATCACCATGGCCCACGGCATGAACCTGAGCGTGGTGGCGGAAGGGGTAGAGACCCAGGCCCAACTCTCTCTGCTTCAGGACCAGGACTGCGATAAGGTGCAGGGATACCTTCTTGCCCATCCCATGACGGCGGAAGCAATGACCGCCCTGCTGGAAAAGGGCGGTGTCTGTGCCGCCTGTTCCGGGGATCAGGCCGGTTGAGACGGGCACGTCCCCGGAGGAGAATCGAGAGGTTTGTTCTGCTGCCGAACCTGGATCAGGCGCCGTCCGGCATGCGCACTCCGGCCAAATCCGGAAAAACCTCGGCCACGGCCGGACAGGTAATGCGGCCGTTTTTCATGTTGAGGGCTGCGGCCTGACCGGGGTCTTGGGCAAGGAATTCGTCCAGGCCGAGAGCCGCCAGTCTTCGGCAGTAGGGCAGGGTGGCATTGCAGAGAGCATGGCTGGAGGTCCTGCCCACCGCCCCCGGCATGTTGCTGACGCAGTAATGGACAATCCCGTCGACCACATAGACCGGATCGCTGTGGGTTGTCGGCCTGGAGGTCTCAAAGCATCCGCCCTGGTCGATAGAGACATCCACCAGGACCGCGCCCTTCTTCATCCGGGTCAGCAGTGGACGATCGATAAGGACCGGGGCCCTGGCCCCGGGAATGAGTACTGCGCCGATAACCAGATCGGCCATGATCGCATACCGTTCAATGGCATGGGGATCGCAATACAGGGTGGTGACATTGGCAGGCATAATCTCGTTAAGATAGCGTAACCGATCGAGATTAATATCCATGAGGACCACATTGGCCCCCAGTCCGGCTGCGGTCCGGGCGGCATTGGTGCCGACGACGCCGCCACCGATAACCAGCACGTCGGCAGGTTTGACACCCGTCACTCCCCCCAGCAGGATACCGCGGCCCATCATGGGTTTTTCCAAGCCCTTGGCGCCCTCCTGAATAGACATCTTGCCGGCGACCTCACTCATGGGCGTCAGCAGGGGGAGTTGTCCCCGGGTGTCATACAGGGTTTCATAGGCCACGGCCGCAATTTTTTTTGCCAGACAACCCTCGGTCAGCTGCCGTGAGCCGGCAAAGTGAAAATAGCAGAAGATGATCTGCCCCGGTCGCAGACGTTTAATTTCCACCGGCTGGGGTTCCTTGACCTTGACGATCATTTCCGCCCGGCTGTAGATTGCCTCGGCACTGTCGGCGATCTGCGCCCCGACCGCAGTATAGTCGCTGTCGGCAAAGCCGCTGCCCAGGCCTGCCCCGCACTCTATCAAGACCTCATGCCCGTCTTCAACAAGCAGTCTGGCTCCCACCGGCAGCAGGGCCACCCGATATTCATCCTGCTTGATTTCTCTTGGAATACCGATAATCATGGTTGTCCTCACTTGCTAACGGAGTATAATCTTTTCTTAAACCTCAATACTCAAAATCTCAATACTCACATTTCATATACTGGTGTCAGTCTATCATGAAAAGGAGGCCCGTGAACAGTCAACATATTGAAAAAAGTCAAACCGCATTCCCGGATCTGACTCCGGATGTCGTTCTTGCCGCAGTCGAAGAGGGCCTGGGGATGTATCTCAGCAACCTGTGCCGTCCCATGAACAGTTATATCAACCGGGTCTATGAACTGGCCGATGAGGACGGCGAGGGGTTGATCGTCAAGTTTTATCGTCCGACCAGATGGTCACAGCAGGCCCTGCAGGATGAGCATGACTTTCTTCTGGAACTCGCCGCCCGTGAGGTGCCGGTTATTGCCCCGCTGCCCCTGGTCGACGGCACAACTCTGGGTCGGGCCGGCAAGGTGTTTTTTGCCGTATTTCCCAAGAAATGGGGGCGCAGTGTAGATGAATACTCCGACGATCAGTGGCTTGAACTCGGGCATCTGATCGGGCGAACCCATGCGGTCGGTGCCGGACAGCACCCCGGGGACAGGATAACCATGGTGCCGGAGCAGTCCACCCGCAGCCAGGCGGATTACATCCTGGACCATGATCTGGTCCCTGAAGACCTGGTACCGGAATTCCGCTCACTGACCGATACGCTGATCGCCGAGACCATGCCTCTGTTTGCAGATGCGGAACTGATCTGTATCCATGGTGACTGTCACAGTGCAAATCTTGTTTATCGGCCCGGCGAGTCGTTTTACATCATTGACTTTGACGATATGGCCATCGGGCCGCCGGTACAGGACCTGTGGATGCTTCTGCCGGCCGTCCCCGAGGAGTCGCTGGTTGAGATTGATATTTTTCTTGAAGGATACAGGGTCTTCCGGGATTTTGACCTTCGCTCCCTGAAGTTGATAGAACCGCTGCGGGCCATGCGCTTTATTCACTACATTGCCTGGTGCGCCCACCAGGTGATTGAGGACGGCTCGTCCGTTGTCATGCCCAACTTCGGAACCCGGGACTACTGGCAGCATGAACTCGGCGATCTTGCCGATCAGCTGCAACGTATCAAAGAGCAGCCGGAAAGTTATTTTCCTTAGGGTTCGCTCAACAATAACTTCGTAGAGGTGAGGTGTAATGTGGACATTTAGAGAAGTGATCTGATTGCATGCAACCGCAGGCGTAGCAGGGCTACGCCTACGGATTGCATAATTGAAGATCGCTTTTCTAAATGTTCAAAGTG
>DRKH01000080.1 GCA_011051825.1 Desulfobulbus sp. | reverse complement strand
GCGCTTATCTACCTCTCTGCACGGTCAGGCCTGATTCACATAGGAATCACTATAGTTCACAGGCCTGACTGCACAGATATGGAGCACTCCTGAACAGTTACAGGTGGTGGTTGGGCTAGTTCTCTGTCCCTACCTGAATAGTTACTCTGTTTTAAGGGTGTCTCAAGACTGGGACAGGTTTAGGAACAGAGATTAAATAACGTGGACAAAAAGAAAACAGCCCCCATCGGCAGTGCATTGCGGGCTGTCACCCGTCGGCTCACTCAGGTTTGTGTCCGGGCGGAAACCGGTCCAGTATCTCACCGACATACTCGTTAATGGCTTTTTCCATCTTTTCCCGGTTGGAATACTTATGGATAATCGAAGTGCCCAGGCCGCGCCAGATAAGCTCGTGACGACGGCGGTCAACAACATCGATCACCAGGGTTCCTTCGGTATAGTAACTGACGTCAACCCGGCCGCCATAGGCGCCGCTGCCCCACCATGGATCATACCAGGGATCTCTGTAATAGCCCCGCGGTCCACCCCAGTCCCTTACCCGCATTTTTTCCTTGGTCAGGGCGTGGATGGCGATGAGCACGTCTGCGGTGTCCGGGGCCACTTTTTGATAGCCCCTGGTCTGGAGATACCCGTCAATGGCCCTGGCTATCCGTTTATACAGTAAGGGGTTGTCGGCAAGGGCGTCTCCGGAAACATGAACGGTTTTCCAGCCATAGGTGTGAATAGCTGAAAAATCGGCTTCAGCATCAAAATCCGTGCTCACCTGGATCGAACTGCAACCGTACAGACTCAGCAACAGGATCAGCAACAGACAGGGAAAATATCTGGGCAGCATGGCAAACCTCATGGTACGATTAACACTCGAGAATAATTCCTTTTTAGTCGAAAGGTGCTCTTTTGTACAGAATAAATTATGGTATCCCTCTATTTAGGGATGCATGGACGGAGATGTTTGCCGTTCCCCGGAATAATGCGTATACTCTCTGATATGGAAAAATTCATTTTTACCGTATATCTGAATCCGTGAACGGTCAACTGTACCGGAGCTGGAACGGATCAGGAGGGGAAGTTTGTATTGCAGACATTCAGAAGTAAGGCACTTTAACGCATGTGTCAGGGGGGAGAGAAAATGAAAATAGCCATGGCTGCCGAAATGCAGCAGCTCGATCGTCTGGCCATTGACCAGTACGGGATTCCCGGTATTATCCTGATGGAAAATGCCGGCCAGGGGACCGTTGCATTCATGGAAAGGGAGCTGGGGTCTTTTGCCGGCAAAAGCGTGCTTCTTTTTATCGGGCCAGGAAATAACGGTGGTGACGGTCTGGTTATTGCCCGACGTATTCAACAGGCAGGGGGGCATCCGTTTATCCTGTTTGCCTTGCCACCTGAACGGCTTAAAGGGGATGCGGCAGTTAACTTTCGTATTGTACAAAAAATACAATGCGCTTCTGTTGTCCTCGATGAGCCCTTGAACGCGGACAAAATTACCACCGCCGTTCTTCGTCGACATGGGAAATATCCGGTTGCCTGTATGGTCGATGCCCTTTTCGGCACCGGACTTGGCCGTGAGATAAGCGGACATATGGCCCGGGTTGTTTCCCTGATCAATGACCTGCACGACCAGTTCAGCTGGCCGGTTGTTGCCGTCGATCTTCCGTCCGGGCTCAATGCTGATACCGGCAAGGTTCTCGGAACCGCGGTTGCTGCCGATTGTACGGCAACCTACGGCCTTGCCAAGCCTGCCCATTATCTTAATGGCGGGGCTGCCGTCGGTCGCCTGCATATCGTTGACATCGGTATCCCTGCGGCGGCGGTGCATCAAGCAGCACTCACCGGTGAGGTTCTGACGCCGGCCGTTGCAACCCGGCTTCCGGAACGATCCGTTGATTCACATAAGGGCAGCCATGGCCACCTCCTTGTCCTTGGCGGCTCCACCGGCAAGACCGGGGCGGCAATCTTAAGCTGCCGGGCTGCACTGCACAGTGGGTGCGGTCTGGTTACTGCGCTTGTCCCTCACGATCTAAACACCGTCTTTGAGCAGAATCTGATCGAAGCGATGACCATCGCCCTGCCCTGTTCAGCCGGGTATCCGTCCATGGATGACAGGACGCTGGTCTCTGATTCGCTGACCGGTAAAACGGCTGTCGTTCTCGGTCCGGGCCTGGGAACAGCAGCGGAAACCGAAGAACTGGTCCTGCATCTGTACCAGAACGTCCCCCTGCCCATGGTAGTGGATGCTGATGCCCTGAATATATTGAGCGTCCATAAGGATGTCCTGGCCAGGCCGGGGGGACCACGGGTCTTGACCCCGCATCCGGGTGAGATGGCCAGACTTACCGGCCTGGCAACCCGGGAAATTCAGGCCGACAGAATTACAGCGGCCCGCAATCTCTGTACAGACTGTACCGGAGAGATTATTACCGTGCTTAAAGGTGCCGGTACCGTTGTTGTCCGTAATCAACAGGGGGGCTGGGCCATTAACCCGACCGGCAACCAGGGTATGGCCACCGGTGGAATGGGTGATGTGCTTGCCGGGCTGATCGGCAGCCTGCTCGCCCGGGGGCTTTCTCCCTGGGATGCCGCCTGTACCGGAGTATATCTGCACGGGCTTGCTGCAGATATACTTGCCCGAAACAATGCCTACGGATATTGTGCCTCGGAAGTTGCCGCCACATTGCCTGCTGCCATCGCCGAGCTATCAGCACAAACCGGCATGTCTTGCGGGCGCAACCGGCAATCAGCATAGACGTTGACCTTGATTTTTTTTCAGGCCGCAGCCGCCATAAACAATGAAAATCGAAGAACGGTGTGGATCGGCGAACCGATTTTCAGTTACCCAGGAGAAAATAGATGAAAAAAGCACAAGATATCATGACGACCCAAGTGATCACGGCAGATGAAGCCATGTCCGTCAAAAGCTTGGCCAAACTGCTCTTTGAACACCATATCGGCGGGATGCCGGTTTATGACAAGAATAAAAAAGTCATCGGGGTTGTAACGGAGAGTGATCTGATTGATCAGAACAAAAAAGTACACATCCCCACGGTCGTGGCCATACTTGATTCGTTCATCTTTCTGGAAAGTCCGGATAAACTCGAAAAGGACATCAAAAAAATGGCTGCCACCACCGTGGGCGATATCTGTTCGCGAAAACTGGTTTCCGTACGACCGGACACTCCGCTTGACGAAGTGGCAACCCTGATGGCCGAGCAGCAGGTCCATACCCTGCCGGTCATGGATGGGGAGCAACTGGTCGGGGTAATCGGCAAGTCGGATATTATCCGCACTATTGCCCAGGGCGGTTAATCCGTTGTTCGGGCGTTACCGCCGAGGTATGCTTGTTTGAAAAACGCTGCCAGCGGTTACGCCCTTTTTTCTTGGCCTCATACATGGCAATATCCGCATGACGAAGCATGGTTTCCGCATCTGCACAGTCATCGGGAAAGATGGAAATTCCGACACTGGCCCCGATATAACAGACATGATTATCGGCCTCTATCGGCTCGTTCAAGGTCTCTATAGCCTTTGCCGCCACAAGCTCTGCCCCCTCTACGGTGTTGGCGCTTTCCAGCAGAATAACAAATTCGTCCCCCCCCAGCCGGCAGACGGAATCGGATGAGCGGAGGATCTTTGTCAGGCGTCCGGCGACTTTGCGCAGGACAATATCACCGATGCCGTGTCCGTAGGTATCATTGATCGGTTTAAAACGGTCAAGGTCGACAAACAGCATGCAGAGCAGCCGTTCATGGCGGGTGGCCAGAGAGATGGCCTGGGGCAGTCGTTTACGAAGATAATTACGATTGGGCAGACTGGTCAGAGAGTCATGATTGGCCATGTAACGGATAAGCTCGGCCGCCTGCTGGCGTTCGGTAACATCCTGAAAGACAATAACTCCGCCGGTTACCCTGTCGCCCCGCTGAATCGGAGTCGCCCTGAAGTCAGCCGGGAAACTGGTCTCATCTTTTCTCAACATCCGGACTTCATCAAAATGCCGGGCCGTTACCTTGGTTTCATCATGAAAGAACGGGCAGCAGTCCAGATTAAAATCATCGGATCCAGGCATGGAGAGCTTGAAGATCCGGTTATATGGTCTCCCCTGCAATGATTCATTCTCGTAGCCGAGCATGGCAAGGCCGGCCGGGTTGATGTAAGAGATTTTTTTGTTTTCGTCAACCCCGCAGATTCCGTTACCGGCCGCATCCAGAATCATTTCGTATTGCCTGGACAACAGCTCGAGCTCAAGCTTTGCCCTGTGTGAGCCAAGGATGTAACGGATACGGTTTTTCAAGACCGACCAGTGAATAGGCTTGCGAATGTAATCCACTGCTCCGGCCTGGAATGACCGGTCAACGAAGGCCTCGTCGTCCAGGGCCGTGATCATCAAGACCGGGGGGGCGTTTTTGATTGAGGAAACAATGTTCTGGCAGATAGCAGGGCCGTCGGCTCCGGGCATTGCGATGTCCATGATGACCAGATCAAAAATACGGTCATTGAGTTTCTGCAGAGCCTCTTTACCGTCGGCGGCTTCATCAACATCATATCCCTCTCCTTCCAGAAACTGTCTGAGGAGAAGCCGGATGACCTCGTCGTCGTCAACGATAAGAACAAGTGGTGTCGTGTCTGCAAAAAAAGAAGCGGTCATAGACTGAGCTCATTCGAATTGATGGAACCTGAATCGGGCCGGTCAGGTGACCGGTCCCGGGTATCTCCCAAAACCATTGCGACACAGAACTTTCAATCATTTCCTGTGCAAAACTCAGGGGCCCGGCACCGGCAGGTCGGGCAGCAGTTTACCTGTATAGCTTCTATAATGCAGGAAAAATGAATGTTAATCAAGCTCTTTACTCAAAACCTCCTGCAGACGTTCCGAGGCCTGCCGGATTTCACTTAAAAGGGCCTCTGTTCCTGAAACGGACCCCTCTCTTCCCAGGTTTTCCATCCGACGACAGAGCCCGGCCAGTTCTTCGGCCCCGAACTGGCTGCTGCTGCCCTTGAGGGTATGGGCGGAGCCGGCTATATGTTCAGGGTTCTGTTCCCTGACCGCCAGCTCAATCTCCTGCAGTCTGCTCTCCATGGTCTGGAGGTACACCTTTATTACCGGATCGAGGTCGCCGATATTCCGGCGCAGTTTTTCAATAACCGATGGATTGACCACCGCGTTTTCAAGGCCGCCTTCCTCTTGTTCCTGCAGGATGATATGACGCCTGGGAAGCCTTGTCTCCAATCCCGGGAGAAACCTGGCGACAACCTGCTGAAGTTCATCAAAATCAAGCGGTTTGAGCAGATAATCCACCATGCCGGTATCACGACACCGCTGTTGGGTCTCCTGGGTGGCGTCGGCGGTCAGGGCTACAATCGGCGGAGGGGGCTGTGTTTTTTCCTCGGCCTGGGCCAGAATCCTTGTTGTTGATTCGAATCCGTCCATGACCGGCATCTGGCAGTCCATGAAGATGAGATCAAAAGTCGTCTGTCTGCATAACTCCACGGCCTCGCGTCCGTCCACTGCTTCGGCGACCTCTACCCCGGCCTTGTGCAGGCTTTCGCGTAAAACCATTCTGTTTGTCGGCTCATCATCGACAATCAGTATCCTGGTTTTCCCGCCAACACCGTTGCCTGGTTCCGCCTCTTCCCTGTTCTGCCCACGGTGATCAGCAACAGATGGATCAGAGGGGTCGCGAACAACTTCCCGGGGCAGTCTGATCTGAAACCAGAAGGTACTGCCCTGTCCGGGTTCGGAGCTCAGGCCAACTGCACCTTTCATCAGCTCGATCAGTTTTGCGCATATGGAAAGACCAAGCCCGGTCCCGCTGTGTCGGAGACTTGACGGTCCGTCAAGCTGGGTAAACGGCTGAAAAAGCTGGCCCTGTTTTTCCCGGACGATCCCGAATCCGGTATCCCTGACCTCAAAACGCAGCAAATCCCTGTTGTGCTTGCTCTCAAGCACTTTGACGATAAGCCGCACCTCTCCTTTTTCGGTAAACTTGACGGCATTGCCCAGAAGGTTAACCAGAATCTGACGGATTCGATACCCGTCTCCGATATAATGGGAGCGCAGCTGCGGGTCGATATCGGCGATAACCAGAAGATTTTTCTGGCGGCCTGACAGGATGAACAACTCCATGACCTCGGCAAGCAGAGCCCTGAGATCAAAGGGGTCAAGGTCAAGAATCATCTTTCTGGCTTCTATCTTGCTGAAGTCAAGCAGGCTGTTGATCAAAGACAGAAGATTGCGGGCCGAGGCAAGGATCAACTCGGCAAAGTGTTTCTGCCGTTCCTCAAGCCCGGTGCCGAGCAGGAGTTCACTTAAGCCGATAACTCCGTTCATCGGCGTCCGTATTTCATGGCTGATCATGGCCAGAAAGTCGGATTTTGCCTTGTTGGCACTGTCGGCGTGTCGTGCTTTTTCCTGCAGGTGATGGTTTTCCCGACGCAGCTGCTCTATTGCAGCCTGCAGCTGGATAATCTGATCGGTCTGTTCACTGTGCTTGTCTGTCATTTCAAAAGAGGGAGAGTTGGGTGGGTGCGGGGCGTTTCTTCTTCCGGACAACGGCTTGTGTTATCAGGCTGTCGGGAATTTCGCCGAGAAATCGAGATGGTTTCCGGGCCCCGCATTTGTTTGCGCCCTGTGCCGACCAGCTGAGAAAGAGCTGGTGTTTTGCCCTGGTCAGGCCGACAAAAAAGAGCCGCCGTTCCTCTTCGACATGGGCGAGATATTCGGCCGTGCTCAACCGTTTTCCGGGTTGCAGCGGCAGACGGTCATCTTCAAGGCCAACCAGAAAAACAACCGGGAATTCGATCCCCTTGGCAGCATGCAGGGTCATGAGGGTAACGGCCTCGGCCTGATCATCAAAGAGAATGGAGTTGCTGTTGCGGAGAAGAAAGTCGGCAAAGGGCTGTAACGAATCGGCAATGGCCTCTGCCAGTTGCAGAAAACGCTGCACCTCCAGGTCATCTTCAGCAATATCGTAGCGCTTAAGAACGGGCAACAGAGCTTTTACAACCCCATGTTTCCGGGTTCGCGTCACCATTGATTCGGCAAGCACCATAAAAGATGCCGCGGCCTTGCCGACAGCCCCGGCCTGCATGGAAAGCGTGCTCAGCAGGGACATGGAACCGGCCTCCACCTCTTCGACCGCCTGCTCAACACGAACAAGGGTGGCCTGACCGATCCCCGGTTCCAGGCCCAGAAGGAAGAGCAGGTGGGTAATATCGGCCAGTCCGGCCGCAACAAGGATCCAATGGTAAAGTATGTTCAGCGGACCCTTGGTGTAAAAGGGATCAAGGTCAACCTGCTGCAGGGGGATTCCCTGTTTATGGAGAGCCTCGGCAATGATCCGGCCCTGTCTCGTGGTGCGATAGAGCACCCCGATATCCCGGAGGGCAAAGTGATCGCTGCCGTCCTGACGGCTTAACCTGTCGATTTCACGATGGGATGTACCACCCAGGAGTTGCTCGATCATCCGGGTGACAAAGGCGGCCTCCGTGAACCGGTTGGTTGATTTGTGAAGAAAAATTCTGCCCTCGGCCCGGCTTTCCGGCACGGCCTCCTGCCCGGCACCGGTATTGACGGCAATCACGGCCGAGGCGGCCCGGACAATATTTTGATCAGATCGGTAGTTCCGTTGCAGGTGGTGGACTTCTGGCGCCGCGTCCCGGACAAATTGATAAAACCATTGGGGATCAGCGCCGCGAAAGCCGTAGATCGCCTGATCAGGATCGCCGATGGCAAAGACGCTGGAACTTTCTGCCAGCGTTTTGACAAGGAGATATTGAACCGCATTCAAATCCTGGAATTCATCAATGTACAGGGCACCGGTCTGTCGACGCATGGTCTGCGCAGCCGGGGTATTGTCGGAGTTCAGCAGGGCCAGGGTGGAAGGAATAACAGCTGCCAGATCTATCAGTCGACGAGCGGCGATGGTATCGAAATATTGGTGCGCTTTTGCATCTGAGAGGTCATGGGCATCAATATGCTCAAGGACGGTGGACAGTTCCTGAGCACCAAGGGCTGGGAAAAGTCGTCGCAGAACAAGACCTCTCATTTTCGGGCCGGCAACCCGAAGTGAAGGCTCCTGCAGGCGCAGGAAATGAAGGCCGTAACCGTGCAGGGTAGCTACAAAAACCGCCTCCTTTGTAACACCGGCCTTTGTTAATCGCTCCCGAACTTCCCGGGCAGCCTTGTTGGTAAAAGTGATAACCGTGGCCGGCCCCGGATTCTGCTCCAGCTGATAGAGAAGACGTGCAACCAGGGTGTGGGTTTTTCCGGTCCCGGGTCCGGCCTGGACAAGGATATGGCGGGCACTACTTGTTACGGCCGCATGCTGGGCCCGGTTCAACGCCTTTTTTTCAGGGATGGATTCTTTTTTTTTTGCCTGCGGTTGCGCTGCCGTGATCCGTTGTGGTTTTCTTTTCTTTTTTGGTGGCCGTGCGGTCTCGCCAAACAGGTTCAACTGGCCCGAAAGCCTGCTTAACTCATCTTCGTCAAAAACACGAATAACACCGAACTCGCCATCATAACCGGGCTGACGGATAACATTTCCGCTCCGGACCCGCCCTATGGCCTCGGCAAGAAATGGAGAACCAGAGTCGGATATATCCCGGATCGGCACATTAAGTAAAAGGTTAAATTCGGACGTGAACGTGTTGATTAATCGGCCATATGTCCGCATAACTTTTTTCGATGCAGGCCCGACGCCCAATAACTCGCTGACAATTTCAGGGAGCGGAATCAGGCTGTTGACAGCGGGTGAATTTTTTGGATATTCCGGTTCTTTTCGATCGGCCAGCTCCATGACCCGGTGCAGAACCCCAACGGTTACCGGCCTGCCGCAGACCGGACAGAGCCCGTTGTTTTCCACTGTTTCATGGGGCTCAAGGCAGGCATGACATTTCCGGTGCCCATCACAGTGATACTTGCCCTCTTCCGGATAAAATTCAATGGTTGATGAAAAAACCTGGCGTCCCTGCCGGTCAACCGGTGAGCGCAGAGCCGCCTGCAGCGAAGGGAAATCAAAGCCGGTCTCGAAAATATTGGCCTCCCGCCCGAGCTTGGATGGTGAATGGCAGTCGGAATTGGAAATCAGGGTGTAGCGATCCAGGGCTGAGATACAGCGATTCATGGCCGGGTCTGAAGAAAGCCCGGTTTCAAGGGCAAAGATTTCCGAGCTCAAGTCGCCAAAACACTCTTCCAGAGCATCAAAACCGGACTTGGAGCCAAAAAGGGAAAACCAAGGGGTCCAGATATGGGCCGGAACCAGAAACCCTTGCGGGCCGCACTCAAGGAGTATCTCCAGCAGGTTGCGGGCGTCAAGGCCCAGGATCGGCCTGCCGTCGGATTCAATATTACCAATACCGGCCAGGGTTTTATTGATGCGGCGAACGGTTGCAAAGTCCGGGGCATAGAGAATGTTGTGGATTTTTCGAACTTTACCGTCTTTTTTGTAAATGGAGCTGATTTCGGAGCTGAGCACAAAGCGAATATCGCCCATGGGCAGAGCATCGGCTCTGACCCCTTCCGGGATCAAAGCAGTTATCTCGTCAGCATCCCAGTTCGACAATTTAAAGAAACCCGGTTCCGCCGGCTCAAGGTATTGACTTAAATGCTGCATCCAGCCGGGATGGGTAAAGTCCCCGGTACCGAGCACATGAATACCCTTGATTGCGGCCCAGGCCGCCAACCCGGGAAGGCGGCTGGCTTTACTGGTTGCCCGGGAGAAGCAGGAGTGAATATGAAGATCAGCTATATAACGCATGCGTGCCCGACGCTCCATAGAGCTTATGGGTTTGGATATAGGCCAGTACCGCCGGATCCAGCCCTTGCGGACGTCTGCCCCGGACCAGCTGTCGCCGAATCTCCGAGGAGGAAACAGGTGAGGAAAATCCGCTGAGATACCGGATCACGGCCCCGTCACCCCGGGTCCAGGTTCGGTATTCGGGATCCGGAACAAAGTGACCGGGTAGTTCTTCGAGGGCCTGAAAACAGCGTTTGTCATCCAGGCCGGACCGGGCAACGACGACTAAATCGGCAAGTTCAAAGAGTTCTGCAAAACGATACCACTGGTGAAGTTCAAGCAGCGAGTCCGCGCCAAGTAGAAAAAAAAGGCGGTTCGGGGAACATTCACCCTGCAGGGCCTTGAGGCTGTCGACGGTGTAGGAGGGCCCATGACGCCTGGACTCAAGCAGGGAAACCGTCATGGCCGGCTGTCCGGCAACAGCGGTTTCAAGCATCCTGACCCGGTGTGGAAACGGGGCCGTTGCCGCAATCTTATGGGGGGGCTGAGCTGCAGGCAGAAAAAGAACATGGTCAACGATACCCTGGCCGAGAACGAATTCGGCCAGGCGTACGTGCCCATGATGT
>DRKH01000079.1 GCA_011051825.1 Desulfobulbus sp. | reverse complement strand
TTGCCGAACCCATGAACGATGATGAGATGCAGGCCCTGATCGATCGGCAGGCCCAGGTTCAGGACCGGCTGGATGCCACCGATGCCTGGAATCTGGACAGCCGTCTGGATATGGCCATGGACGCGCTGCGCTGTCCTCCGGCCGATACCAAAACAGAGATACTCTCCGGTGGTGAGAAACGGCGGGTGGCCCTGTGCCGCATTCTGCTTAAGCAGCCGGATATCCTTCTTCTTGATGAGCCTACCAACCACCTGGATGCCGAGTCGGTGGCCTGGCTGGAACATCACCTCCAGGCCTATGCCGGTACGGTCATTGCCGTGACCCATGACCGCTATTTCCTTGATAATGTGGCCGGTTGGATTCTGGAGCTGGACCGGGGCCGCGGCATTCCCTGGAAGGGCAACTATTCCTCCTGGCTGGAGCAGAAACAGAACCGGCTGGCCCAGGAAGAGAAGAAGGAGACCGAGCGTCAGCGCACTCTGCAGCGTGAGCTGGAGTGGATCCGTATGAGTCCCAAGGGCAGACGATCCAAGGCCAAGGCCCGCATCACCTCCTATGAGAACCTGCTCAACCAGCAATCCTCCGAGATGATCAGTAAAATGGAGATCTACATCCCGCCCGGCCCGCGCCTGGGTAAGCTGGTGGTTGAGGCAAAAGACGTGGCCAAGGGCTATGACGACCGGCTGCTGGTCGAGAATCTCAATTTTTCCCTGCCGCCGGGCGGTATTGTCGGGGTCATCGGCCCCAACGGTGCCGGTAAGACAACCCTGTTTCGAATGATTACCGGCCAGGAGAAACCGGATGCTGGAACGTTCAGGGTCGGCGACACGGTCAAGCTGGCCTATGTGGATCAGAGCAGGGACAGCCTGGATCCCGAGCAGACCATTTTTGAGGCCATTACCGAAGGTCAGGAAACCATCTGGCTCGGTACCCGGGAGGTCAATGGGCGTGCCTATGTGGCCAAGTTCAACTTCACTGGTAGTGATCAGCAGTCCAAGGTCGGCCAGATCTCGGGCGGCCAGCGCAACCGGGTTCATCTGGCAAAAATTCTGAAAGAGGGCGGCAACCTGCTGCTGCTTGATGAGCCGACCAATGATCTGGATGTCAATACCCTGCGCGCCCTGGAAGAGGCGCTGGAGAGTTTTGCCGGTTGCGCGGTGGTGATCAGCCATGACCGCTGGTTTCTTGATCGGATCGCCACCCATATCATGGCCTTTGAGGGCAATTCCGAGGTCTACTGGTTTGAGGGCGGCTATTCCGACTATGAGCAGGATTACAAGAAACGTAAAGGGGCCGAGGCCGACCAGCCGCACCGGATCAGGTACCGGAGCCTGACCCGGGACTGATGGGGGAAAAACGGCTCTGTCGTCTTGTTGCACTCAACTGCCGCTACACCCATTCCTGTCTGGCCCTGTTTTATCTGCGCAGCGCCTTTGAGCGGAATCTGCCGGCAGTTGAGGTTGAATTTCTGCAGCTGACCATTAACGACCCCTATTACCAAAGCCTGCTCCGGGTTGTCGACGACGACCCGGAAGTACTGTTGTTCTCGGCCTATATCTGGAACAGCGAGTATCTGGGCCGACTGCTGGTTGATCTTGCCCGGTTACGGCCTGGACGACCGATGGTGATCGGCGGCCCGCAGGCGGAATTTCTCGGCGATCTGCCCGGAGAATGTACCCTGGTTCGGGGTGAGATAGAGGGCATTGAGCCCGAATTTTATCGGGATCTTGACCGGGGAAGGTTGCAGTCGATGTACACCTGCCGCCCGGGTTCGGAGTTTCCGTTTCCATACCGCAGCCCGGATTTCGACACCCATCTGCAGAACAGGCAGATCCTGTATGAATCCTCGCGGGGCTGCCCGTTCTCCTGTTCGTACTGCCTGTCGGCGACCACTACCCGGGTAGTGCATAAAGAAATATCCGTGGTCGAGGATGAACTGACCGAGATCCTTGCCGCCAATCCACTCCTGGTGAAATTTGTCGACCGCACCTTTAACGATGATCCTGAGCGGGCCCTTGCCATCTGGCGTTTTCTGGTTGCCTGTGATGTCCGGACCCGGTTTCATTTTGAAGTGGCGCCGGACCGGTTTACCCGGGAGATGTTTGAGTTCCTGGCCACGGTCCCGACCGGGCTCTTTCAGTTTGAGATCGGCATCCAGTCGACCCATCCGGATACCCTGGCCGCGGTCCATCGGCGCATGGATGTGGAACCGGCCCTTGCCGCCATTTCCCGGCTGGCCGAACCCGGCAATATTCACCTTCATGTCGATCTTATTCTCGGCCTGCCCGAAGACGGTTACACAAGTTTTGCCGAGTCCTTTCGCCGGGTTTTTTCCTGTCGGCCCGATTATATCCAGATGGGCCTGCTCAAGGTCCTGCCCGGAACACCGATTGCCGGAGATGTTGAAAAATATGGGCTTCTCCACTGTGCCCGGCCGCCCTTTGAGATCTTGTCGACCCATGCCATGACCGGGCGGGAGGTGGCGGAACTTTACCTCTTTGGCGAGTGTGTTGAACGGTTTCATAATAACCGGTATTTTCCCACCCTGTTCCGCTATCTGCATGACCGCGGCGAGGATCCCTTTGCTTTTTTCATGGGTCTGCTTATCGTGTGTACAGACCGGGCGTTTTTTCAGCGTGCCGCCACTCAGAAACTGATGACCGAGCTGCTCATTGAATACATCAGGGATCGGGATGATGCAGCGCTTGTAACGGAGTTGCTTTGTTATGACTGGCTTCGTTGCGGTCATCGTTTTCTCCCCGGGAGCCTGCCGCATAACCCGATAGCTGAGCTGCGGACTCAACTGCGTAAAACCATGCCCCAGGAAGTTGCATCCCTGTACACGTCGATTGCGCGAAACCGTTTTTTTAAACAGGGTATTTTTTTTCGTTTTTCGGCTGCAGCACTGGATGTTATCGGTCTGAAAACGGAAGGTCCGTTCGGGGTAGTCTGTTTTTTAGCGGAAAAGGATTCGGGCCTGAACGGCTGGAGCCGGACACTCCTTTTGCCGGAGTAGAGACTGGAATATCCTTGACATTAAGGCCCTACGGCGTGGTATATATAACTTTTATTGCAACAGAGCGATTGTTACCTGAATCCGTGAGCGTCAGGGTGAATTGTATTCGGAACGTTGCAGTTTTATTATTATTTTTAAATACAATGCATTACGACTATCAAACAGTATTTTTCGTCACGGATTCAGGTGTTACTGTCTGAGGAAATAAACAATGGGAAAAGAAGAATGGGTTGCGGGCAACTGCAACAGTGATCTCAGGCCGGAGGGTATTCGCATGAATCCGATACCCGGGGTGGTTGGAGAGTTGTGCGACATGTTCCGTTCCGGTGGACGAATCAGCCATATTGAGCCGGTACCTATTCCATCCAAGGACGGAATAGTTGAACTGGTTCTGCAGCTGCAGCGGGTGCTGTTTCCCGGGTATTTTACCGGGATGATCTTGACGCCTGAAAACCTCGAATATTATCTCGGCCAGAAACTCAGTGTCCTCTATGAACGGCTGGCTCAGCAGGTCGGTTCGGCTATCCGTCATGACTGTTTTCGGCACAATCAGTCCTGCAGCAACTGTGGTAACCGAAGTTACGGTATTGCCGAGGCCTTTATCGGCTCGCTGCCGGCAATCCGTGAACGGCTGGAATCCGACATCGAGGCAACCCTGGTCGGTGATCCGGCGGCGGCCAATGCCGATGAGGTTATTTTCAGTTATCCCGGCCTGTTTGCGACCATGGTGTACCGGTTGGCCCATCGCCTGGTTGAGCTCGAGGTGCCGATTATTCCCCGGATCATGAGTGAATACGCCTATCACCGCACAACCATTGACATCAACCCCGAGGCCAATATCGGGGCCAGCTTTTTCATTGATCACGGGGCCGGGGTCGTCATCGGTGCCACCACCGATATCGGTGCGCGGGTACGTATCTACCAGGGGGTAACCCTGGGAGCGCTGTCGCTGCCCAAGGATGCAGGACACCGGTTGCGTCACACCAAAAGACATCCGACCATTAAAGACGACGTGATTATCTATGCCAATGCGACTATACTCGGCGGTGACACCGTAATCGGGGCACGCTCAATTATCGGCGGCAACGTCTGGCTGACCCAGTCGGTGGGGCCGGATACCAAGGTGTTGCTCAAGCAGCCGGAGTTGGTTTATCTCGGAAATAAGGAGAACTAATGCAGTTAAAGAATGACTTGACAGGAACCGTTGGTGATACACCTCTTGTCCGGCTTGCAAATATTCAGTGCGGGGCGGAACTGCTGGCCAAGATTGAGTCGCGTAATCCGCTCGGCAGTGTCAAAGACCGGATCGCAGTTGCCATGGTGGATGCTGCCGAGGCCGATGGCCTGATTAAGGCCGACACCACAATCATCGAGCCGACCAGCGGCAACACGGGTATAGGGCTGGCCTTTGTCTGCGCCGCCAAGGGATATCGGCTGGTATTGACCATGCCCGATACCATGAGTGTTGAGCGTCGTAAACTGCTGGTCCACATGGGGGCTGAACTGGTCCTGACACCGGGTGCCGAGGGCATGACCGGTGCCATTACCCGGGCCCAAGAACTGCTTGCCGAGATCCCGGGGGCCTGGATGCCCAACCAGTTCACCAATCCGGCAAATCCGGCCATGCATAGAAGAACCACCGGCCCCGAGATCCTGGAGCAGACCGGCGGCACGGTGGATTTTTTTATTGCCGGGGTCGGTACCGGTGGTACTCTGACCGGGGCCGGTGGATACTTGAAAGAAAAAACCGGCCTGCAGGTCATTGCAGTTGAACCTGCAGATTCGCCGGTGCTTTCCGGTGGTCAGCCCGGGCCGCACAAAATTCAGGGAATCGGGGCCGGTTTCGTGCCGGAGGTTCTCGATACCGATTTGATTGACGAGGTAATACAGGTCACCAACGAGGATGCCTTTGTCATGGCCAGACTTCTTGCCAAAAAAGAGGGTATTCTCTGCGGTATCTCTTCGGGGGCGGCGGTATGGGCTGCGGTGGATATCGGTAACCGGCCGGAGAATAAAGGAAAACAGATTGTGGTCGTGCTGCCGGATACCGGCGAGCGCTATCTGAGTACGGATCTGATGGCGGATGCCTGATTTTTTTATTACATGAGGAAAAAGCGTATGGGAACAATAGTTTCGTTGAATGTCAGTCGAAAAAAAGGGGTCAACAAGGAGCCGGTGGAATCGGTCACGGTTCGGGTTGATCACGGGATTGAGGGCGATGCCCATGCTGGAGACTGGCACCGGCAGATCAGCCTGCTGGCTGAGGAATCCATTGATTTCATGCGGGCCCAGGGGCTTGAGCTGGCACCCGGGGCCTTTGCCGAAAATATTACCACCAAGGGGATTGACCTGCCCCATCTGCCCATCGGTACCCGGCTCGTCTGTGGTGAGGTCGAACTAGAGGTCACCCAGATCGGCAAAAAATGCCATAAGGGCTGTGAGATTTTTAAACAGGTCGGTGATTGCATTATGCCAAGAGAAGGCATCTTTACCAAGGTGATCAAGCCGGGCAGCCTGCGCTGCGGAGACCGGTTTGAGATTGTTG
>DRKH01000078.1 GCA_011051825.1 Desulfobulbus sp. | reverse complement strand
TCGGTGCTCAATATCCATCCCTCGCTGATCCCCTCGTTCTGCGGGCCCGGCTTTTACGGCCACCACGTGCACGAGGCGGTCAAGGCGCGGGGCTGCATGGTCAGCGGCTGCACGGTGCATTTTGCCAACGAGGTCTACGACGAGGGCCCCATCGTGGTCCAGAAGTGCGTGTCCCTGGAGTATTCTGACACGCCGGACGACATTGCCGACAAGGTCTTTGCCGTTGAATGCGAGGCCTTCCCCGAGGCCATCAACCGGGTCGACGAGCTGGGCGTCGATTTCTTCTGGAACAGGGTGTGAGCCGCCATGACACAGCAGATCATAATGACAGGCGCGGATATCGACCGCAGCCTTGACCGCATCAGTCTCGAGATCCTGGAACGGAACCACGGCATCGATGAGCTGGCCATCATCGGCATTCATACCGGCGGTGTCTTCCTGGCCGAGCGGATCCACCGCAAGATCGAGCTCAGGGAACAGTGCGAGCTGCCGGCAGGCCATCTTGATATCACCCTCTACCGCGACGACTGGAGCCTGATCTCCCAGAACCCCATTGTCCGGAAGACGGATATCGATTTCCTGGTCGAAGACCGGCGCATCGTGCTGGTGGATGACGTGATCTTCACCGGCCGCACCATCCGGGCTGCCATGGACGCGATCATGGACTATGGCCGGCCCAGGTGCATTCAACTGGCCGTGCTTGTCGACCGGGGCGGCCGTGAGCTGCCGATCCAGCCCGATTATGTCGGCATGACGGTACGCACCGCGCCCGGGCAGCGGGTGGATGTGCTGCTGCGGGAAAAGGGGGACCGGGAAGAGGTCATACTTTATGACAACGAATCGGTTGCCTAGCAGAGCCGGATTTGTGAACAACGGCCGGAGACGATCCCGGAGAATCCTTCGGACCGTGATGGATACCTGCGGGGGCTGAACAGGGTGATGGGTGAGCGCTCCCGAACACAGGGCAAACCGCCGGACCTGGAGGCGATCTGCCGTCGCGTCCGCGAAAAGTCAAAGAGTTACGACCGCTATAACTTCAGCAGCAAGTACAATGACTTCCTGAAGGCCTTCTTTGATCTCGCCCAGGAGTACGATTCGCTGGAGGACTTCTACCGCATCTGTGTCGCCGTGCCCCTGGAGATCACCGGTGTGGCCAGCAGGCTGTATCTCTGCCAGGACAGTCACTGCCTGCAGCTTGTCTGCGACTCGGAACGCGGCGTGCTGCCCGAGCCGGAACCCGCGCCCGAGCACGTCTACATGGATTACTCTCCCTACGAGATAGAGAATTCCTACGTCATCCCCGTCTACAGCAAGCAGCCGCCGGTGGAGTGCCGCGAGGAGGAGCCGGAAAGCGGCGGGGACGAAGCCAGCGGTTTCTGGTGCGGTCTCAAGGGCGGCTGTGGCCGTCACCGGATCCTGGGCATGTTCGAGGTCATGCCGCTCGATTCCCTGTCCGAGGCAGACCGGTTCTTTTACGGCAAGTATACCAACAGGATCGGCTACAATCTCGACAATCGCCGGATCGCGCTCCAGAATATCGACCATCTCAAGTTCATCAACACCCTGGTCATGGATATCGAGCACAATGTCATTGTGCCCAACATGTACTTCCGGCATCTCTTCAACAAGCTCAGAAAAAAGATTCTCAAGCTGGAAGAATTGAACAAGGAGATCAGGGAGATGGCCGCCAAAAGCTGCAAGGATCGGGATTGCGGCCACTGCCTGCACCGTTGCGAGTCCCTGGAACAGGACCTGCTGCGCTACCACGGGGAACTGGTCAAGCACCATGCCAACATGAGCCTGTTCCTGGAGAGCCTGTTTCGGCGGGAACATTTCCAGCGCGGCCACCTTGTCCTGCATCCCAGGCGCTGTTACGTGGAAAAAGAGGTGATTCTGCCCCAGCTTGAGCACTACGCCAGCCGTCTGCGGGCCGCCGGCATCACCATCGAGCATCCGGAGAACATGCTGGGTGACGAATTCCAGATCCTGGTCGACGTTGGCCTGCTCGCCCAGGTCTATGCCAATCTGTTTTCCAATGCCGCCAAGTACACCAGGGAGATCATCGATCACCAGGGACGGCCGCGCAAGGCCATGGCCTA
Organism: Desulfobulbus sp.; assembly: GCA_011051825.1. Lineage (GTDB taxonomy): Bacteria > Desulfobacterota > Desulfobulbia > Desulfobulbales > Desulfobulbaceae > DRLX01. Next base: position 16,236 of record DRKH01000078.1, on the reverse strand, counting down.
TGGCTGCCGGTTCGTGGAGGATTACCCCAAGCCCGGCCGGATCGGGATCAAGTTCAATGTCTTCACCACTGGACCGCACTATACCCCGGAAGAGGGCAACCGGCTCTTTCGCGAGGGCAGGCGGGGCGCTGACGCCGACGGTGTGCCCGGCACGGGACACGGCCTCTCCTTTATCCGCCATGTCATTGAGATGCATGGGGGCACCGTGGGCTATGAACCAACGCCGGAGGGCAATAATTTTTACTTCATCCTGCCTGCACCGCCACCCGAACTCCTTCCAGAACTGGCGGAGAGCGAATCGTAATCCCGCTGTCGCCTGTTTCCATCCGTCCATGTGTGTCACCGCAAAGAGAATCGAGCTGTGGGCAGCCGGTCGCTGCCCTGGTATACGGGGTATTCCATGAACCATAATCAGCCTCCGCTCATCGTCCACAGTGACTGGTCCCGCGCCTGGGGAGGACAGGAGATCCGGACCCTGACCGAGCTGCGCGAGATGCGGCGCCTCGGCTGCCGGACCGGTCTCCTTGTTCCCCGCGACTCGGAACTGGCACGGCGGGGGGCCGGGGAAGGCATTGCCGTCTATCCGGTGGAATTCAGGTCCAAGTTTCACCTGCCGTCGTGGAAGGAACTGTTTGCTATCATCCGCCGCATCAGGCCGGCAGTGCTCAATACCCATTCCTCCGAGGATTCATGGATGGCCGGCTGCGCAGCCAGGCTGTGCGGCGTTCCCCTGGTGGCCAGAACCCGCCATGTCCTTGCGCCCATCTCCTCGTCGCTGAGTTACAACCTCTTTCCGCAGGTGATCTTTGCCTGCAGCCGCGCCATCCGAGACCAGTTGGTCGAGCAGGGGGTTGCCGCGGAAAAGATCGTGGTCCAGCCCACCGGCATCGACGAGGAACGGTTCCGTTACTCAGAGACAGACCGCCGGGAGATCCGGCGCCGGTACGGCATCGGCGAAACAGACATCCTGGTGGGCAATGTGGCCTTTCTCCGGCACTACAAGGGACACTCCTTCATCATCAGGACCGCGGCCGGGATGCCGGAGAGGTTCAGGTTCATGGTTGTCGGCGGTGGCCGCGACCAACCCCTGCTGGAGCAGGAGATCCGCGATGCCGGGGTGGCGGACCGTTTCATCATCACCGGCCACCAGGAGGAGCCGGAACGGTTCTTCTCTGCCTTTGATATCATCTTTTTCGCCTCCTACGAGGCCGAGGGAATTTCCCAGTCCTTTATCCAGGGACTGCTCTACGGTCTGCCGCTCCTGGTCTGCCGCATCCCCTCTCTGCTCGAGCCCCTGGACTATGTGCACAACTACGAGTTGATAGAATATGATGATCTCAAGGCAAGCCGGCGCGGCCTCCATCTTCTCGCCGGCCGCCTGCAGAGGGATCCGCGCCGGGTGGAGGAGCAGCGGCGGGCCATAGCGGCACAGTATGGCCTGCGCAGGATGGTCCAGACCATTGTCCGGGTCTACCGCGAACATGGCGTGCTCATGGAATGAACCGGCCCTGTAATTGGTTCCGCTCCGGCAATAACGAATATTTCCGCTTGACTCGGCAGGCCTGTCTGCTACAATTAACAGAAAATGGAGACGCTGGGCATCCATCGCGGGGATGGATTATGTCGGCAGCTACTTGAGAGAACAAGGTGAAGGAGGTCCTGATGAAATCAAAAATTCTTCTGCGTATCTGTCTGGCAGCCATGTTTGCCGTTGGTTCCGCCGGTGTTGCAGCCGCTGCTCCCGGTGGCAGCATTGCCCAGGGCAACATCTCCGTGTACGATGGTGGCCGGATCGTCAGCAAGCTGACCGGGAAGAATCCGGTCATGGAAGGCTCGCTGCTGGTCTGTGACGGAAAGTGCATGGTCAGCTCCAATGGTATCTCCATCATGGCCGAAGACCAGGCGGCATTTGCGGTCAAGAACGAGACTGGACGGTTCGATCTCCTGGTCCGCAAAGGTCATGTCGAATTCACCATTACCGACAATTCCCGCAAAATTGCCTTTTTTACCCCGGATGGCGCCTACAGCGAGGCCGAGGTGATCTTCAACGCCTCCACCGATCCGGTGGTCCGGGGCTACATGGATGTGACCGACAAGGGTACCGAGCTTGGCGTGCGCGAAGGAAAGATGGTCTTCTCCACTGCTGATGGTGCCAAAATGGTGGACGCCAGCAACAAGATCCTGCTTGCCATGGCGGAGGTTCCGGCAGGTGCGGGAGCGGCCGGCGCTGCAGCGGGCGGCGGCTCCACCCTTGCAGGCATCACCACTGGCGCAGTGGTGGCCGGTGTCGCTACCGTGGGCGTGGCAACAGCCATGATTGTTTCCAGCAACAACGATGATAACAACGATCAGGCTGCGGCCGGCGCCACCCCGCCCACGAGTGCCAGCCCCAACCAGTAATTTCTTGTTTTTGTACGGTTGTATCCGACAGGGTTGCCGATGTGATCGGTAACCCTGTCTTGCGTCATGGCCTGGAGCCAATCCTTTGTGAACTAGCGGGCCAGGACCAACCCTCTGAACAGCAGGCGCGCATCATGCCGTATCAAAAGTCGTTTTTTCTTTACCTTGTCCTGGCTCTCTCTGTGGTATTTCTCGCGGGATGTGCTTCTGAAAAGTTCAAGACCACCACGGATCTGTCTGAATTTCAGCAGCATTACGAAAAGATGGCGCGCGAGAAGGCCAAGAGCAATGCCCTGGATCAACAGATCTTTACCAATGCGGCGGCAGCGCCGGATGCAGGCGACTACCTTCTCGGACCGGGCGATCTGATCACGGTGACGGTCTTCGAGACATCCGATCTCAATACCGAGGTTCGGGTCAGCTCCCGGGGCACGGTCAGCCTGCCCATGCTCGGCAATGTGGATGTCTATGACCTGACCGCGGCCGAGGCAGAGAAGAAGATAGAGGATCTGCTCCGCAAGGACTATCTGCGTGATCCGCACGTCACCGTCTTTATCAAGGAACATGTCAGCAAACAGATCACCCTGGTGGGCGAGGTCAAGAATCCCGGCACCTATGATTATGTCGCGCGGCGCAGTCTCCTCGATGTCCTGGCCATTGCCGACGGTCTTACCGAAGATGCAGGTTCCTACGCCTACATTACCAGGACCAACAAGCGAACCAACCAGCGGCAGACCTACCGTGTTGACCTGGAGGAGCTTATCAGCAAGGGGAACATGAAGGTCAACATGCCCATTCTGGGGGGCGATGTGATCTTTGTCCCCGAGGCCGGGCACTGTTTTGTTGACGGCGCTGTGCGCAAGCCGGGTATCTATCCGATAAAAAGCAATATGACCATCACCGAGGCCATTGCCCTGGCCGGTGGACTCCGGAGCTATGCCGACGACGATCAGATCAAGCTCATCCGCCTGAAGGAAGACGGCAGCCGCGATGTGGTCAGTATCAGCTACAGTGAACTCCAGTCCGGCAAGATAACCAATCTGCTGCTTCAGGACCGCGACGTTATCTATGCCGAGTCCAGCGGCCTGGGGCTCTTCTCTTCGGGCAGCGGCTTCTCCATTGGCTTCATGGGGACCGGGGTCAACTACCATGCCCCGACCCAGTGAACCTGGTCACATCGCCGCTGTCAATACTATTCCATACTACCGATACCCACTCTACCCGCCAAGCGCAGAGAAATCTTGTCCCGCCGCAAGACCAGAGCACTACGGCTTGAAAAACATGCACAGTATTTCGTGCTGTTCGTGCTTGCATCCATCCCCCTGCTTTTCGGCGCTGCCCATCCTTTTGTGCAGGGGATATACACCGCCCTTCTGCTTGTCGGCTGCGGAGGATGGCTGCTCTTGAATTTTCCGGCCCTGGGATTGGCGCAACCCGGTCTTGTCTGGCTTGTTCCCCCCTTGCTGATCATTCTCTATGCTGTTTTGCTCTCCCTGCCGCTTCCCCTCTCCCTGGTCGCTGTTCTGTCGCCCCACAGGGCCGGCACCATAGCACGGGTCAATGAACTGGCCGGGACCGATTATCATTGGATATCCCTTGGCTTTTCGCAGCAGGTTGCCCTCAAGGAGGGTATCTACTATCTCTCCATTCTTGTCTATTTCCTCTGTCTTGAGATCCTCTTGCCGCGAGACCGAAGATTTTATGATCGTCTGCTCCGCGTGATGATTGTCGTTGGCGTCATTGAGGCGCTCTATGGTCTGCTGCAGGTTGTTTCTCCGTCCCTGGGAGTCCTGTGGCTGAAAAATGCATACAAGTCCGCCTGCGGTACCATTATTTACAAGAACCAGTTTGCCGCTTTTCTCAACCTCTGCTGGCCCGTCGCCCTTGCCGTCGGTCTAGGCTTTTACAGCAGGCGGCTGGCGGAGATGGCCAGAAGAATGCGGAAATACAAACATCACAAACGGAAATTTCTGAAAAAGAAACTGGCGGCAAAAAATGACCAGGCCCCTCTTTACTGGTTTGCGACCGCACTTATCATGCTGGCGGTCCTTTTTTCCCTTTCCAGGGCCGGTGTGCTCAGTATGTTATTCATATGGTTGCTTATTTTTGCGTTGCTCTCTTTTTCCCGGAAAAGTAAAATCTTTCTTTTTGCCTCGATTCTTCTGCTTATTCTCGTTTTTGGCTCCATACTGGGTTTTGATACCATAGTCCGGCGCTTTGCCCTGCTCGATGTGACAGGCATGGCACGGATCAGGCTGTGGCTAGCCTCGCTTGCCATTGCCAGGGATTTTCCCTGGACAGGCACCGGACTGGAGTCATACAGGGTACTTTCTCCTGTATATCTTGAACATTTTCCCGATACGGTGCTTTATGACAGGGCTCATAACGAGTATATCGAACTGGTCATCGAGCTTGGCCTTCCAGTGGCGACAGGGCTCTTTCTCTGGATTATGGCCCTGATGATACGGTCTGTGCGCCGGTTATGGAAGATCCGGCGGCTTCCCTTTCATATGATCAGAAGATCTACCCTGGTGGGCATCACTTCCCTGGCCGCGATAACAGGTTTCTTGCTTCACGGAGCAGTCGATTTTGCCTGGCGTCTGCCGGCAAATCTTCTCTATTGCACGACACTTGCTGCTTTTGTCTCCTATGCGTTGCGGGTTCCTGAACCCGCCCCGGGGACCGGTACTGACAGATGAACCAGCCACTGACCGGATTTACGGACATCCACTGTCATATGCTGCCGGCATGTGATGACGGGCCGGCTGATCTGGATGAAAGTCTGAAAATGGCATGTTGCTACGCTGAGGCCGGTGTACGGGAAGTTATCGCCACACCACACCATATACCCGGCACAGCCTGGGCTCTTCCTGCAGAACAGGTTCGGGCGAAGGTCGAGATACTGCGTCAGGCGGTGAAGAAAAGGGGCCTTGACCTGACGATTCACAGTGGCATGGAGATAGCGCTGCACAAGAATATTGAACGTGGCCTCGACAGTGGAACCTTGCTGTCCCTGGCAGAGAGTGACTATTATTTGCTGGAGCCTGATTTTCACGGGCTGTCCAATGATATTTTCGATGCGATCCACCTTTTTCAAACCCGACATAAGAAGGTTGTCCTTGCCCATCCCGAACGGGTCCGGATTTTCCAGAACTGCCCGGAAAAACTGGTGAAACTGGTGCGGCAGGACCTTGTGCAGGTCCAGGTGAACATGGGCAGTCTGCTTGGCAGATTTGGTAATGATGCCAGGAAGACTGCCCTGTTGCTTCATCGGAACAATTCCATCCACTACCTGGCGTCCGATGCGCATGGTGCCGAGCGGCGCAGGCCGCCAACTCCTGCCCTGTGGGCAAAACTTGGCAAGGCAGTGGGTGAACGTCTGGAAACATATTGCATCACACATCCAAACCAGTTAGTGAATCCGCCAGGATAAAGAAATTCTCAAAACTGTAAGTTGGCACAGGTGCCCCGTATCTGTGCAGGCGTACCGGTTCGCTGTCGGCCCGCCATGCGGACCGGCACGACAGAGCAGAGACGGAGTGCCAGTGCCAACTTGCGATAATTCTCCAGGAAATCGAGCAGCAATGAACGGACACCCAAACAATCCATCCAATCCCGGAAATGTACCAGCCATTCAGGGCGCTGATTCACAACATCTGCCCTCTGTCGATGTTCGCGAGGTTATGCCCATTGTCGAGGATGAAATCAATCTCCGGGATTACCTTGATGTGCTGGTGCGTCGAAAATGGGTCGTTATCATCGTCCTGCTGGTCACCTTTTTTTCGGTTGCCCTGTATACCTTTACAACCACTCCCCTGTTCCTGGCCCAGGGAGTGCTCAAGGTTTCCAGCCAGGGAGCCAACGTGACGAAGTTCGAGAACCTGGAAACTAATATCGTCAAGATGAAGGAGTTTCAGCAGACCCAGGTCAAGCTCCTGCAGAGTGAGCAACTGGCCGGCCGGGTTATCGCTAAGCTGAATCTGGATGAAAACCCGCTGTTCAATCCCCAGGCAGCCGAAGCCGGGGAATCGGCAGGAATCGGCTCCCAGATCAAAGGGATCGCCAGGGCGATAAGGAATTTTATTCGTTTTCAGGATGACCAGCAGGCGCTGCAGCAGCTCAGCGAGGAGGCCCAGCAGCAGATACTCTATGACAAGGTACTCAAAACGTTCCAGGAAAGTTTCGAGGTCACCCCTGTGAAAAACAGCGAGCTGATCGAGATAAGCTTCGAGGCTCCGGAATCACAGCTTGCTGCACGGATCGTCAACACGGCCATGCAGGAGTTCCTCAATATGCAGATGGACAGCCAGGTGGATATTGCGAAAACAGCCGGCCAATTTCTCGAGAAGAAAATTCTTGCTGCCCAGATCAAGCTGGAACAATCGGAAAAAGCGCTTACGGAATTTTCGCGCCGGGTTGGCCTGGTTTCACTGGACCCCAAGCTGAACCTGGTGATGAAGCAGCTTGAAGAACTGAACGATGCCCTGGCAAAGGCACGTACAGAGCGGATCAGCCGGGAGGCCATCTATCAGCAGGCCATCAGCGAGAACAGCATGAACCTGCCCCAGATCCTGAACGATCCCCTGATCCAGGAACTCAAGACCCAGTATGCCGCTCTGCAGGCAGAGTACCAGGACCTGAGCATCACCTTCAAGCCTGCCTACCCGAAGATGCAGCAACTGGCCGCCAAGATGAAGGACATCTCGGACCGGATCGAGTCTGAAAAGAAACGCATCATCGATTCGATCAAAAATGAATATGAAACAGCCCTGAAAAGAGAACAGTACCTGACACAGAGGGCCGAGCAGCAGAAAAAGAAAGCCATTGATCTCAATGACAAGGCCACCCAGTACCGGATCCTGTCGCGTGAAGTGGATACCAATAAATCCATCTACCAGAGCCTGCTCCAGCGTTCGAAGGAAATCGATGCGACACTGGGGGCGGATGCGCTCAATATTCAGATCGTGGACAGGGCCCGCCCCCCGATCGTGCCTTATAAACCCAAGATTGCCCGGAACCTCCTGCTGGGTCTCCTCCTGGGGCTCTTTGGCGGTATAGGCATCGCCTTTGTCCAGGAATTTCTGGATAATACCATCAAGAATCCCGATGAACTGGTGGATCGCTTCCATATCCCGGTTCTGGGGTTGATCCCTTTTGACAGGGAAAACACCGAAGACAAAAAGAGACTGGCGCTCAGATTCTACCATGAGCCCCGGGCGCCGATGACCGAATCCATCCGTACGGCCATGACCTCGGTTGAACTGTCAGCCTCGGAGAATCCGCCCCGTACCATACTCGTCACCAGCGTGCTCGCCGGGGCAGGTAAGAGTACTTTTTCCAGTAATGCTGCGCTTTCTTACCTTTCATCCGGAGAAAAATGTCTCCTGATAGACGTTGACCTCAGAAAGGCGAGCCTTCATCATATCTATGCGGATGGTGACAAGGGAAAAGGACTGTCCAATGTCCTGACCGGAACCGAAAGCCTGAAAAAGGTGATCCGCAAGACCGAGTTCGACGGACTGGATTTCATCTCCAGTGGTCCTCTGCCGCCGAACCCAGCTGAACTGCTTGCCTCGAAACGAATGCGGCAACTGCTTGGCATTGTTGGAAAACAGTATGATCATGTCATCCTCGATGGTCCGCCATTCCAGGGCTTTGCCGAGATACTTGTCCTCTCCAACATGGTTGACGGGGTTATTCTCATCACGGTGGAAGGCGAGACACCGCGGGAAGGGGTACGCCATTTCCGCAAATCGGTGCTCAACGTGGGTGGCCGTATCCTGGGTGCCATCATCAACAAGGCAGGCCGCAAAAAAGGCTATGGTTCGTACGGGTATGGCAGCTACAAGTACTATTCCTACAATTATGATTACGGGGAAGACCTGCAGGATTCCTGATGAGTTCCGGGTTGGGCATGCAGGTACGCCGATCGTATGACAGGAATCATCCCTGGTACCAGGGGGCCCTCTTCAGGGGTTTTGTTTTTGCCGTCCTTGTTTGCCTCGCTCTTTTCCAGTTGTGGTTGGCGTTTTTCGAGCAGGGTATCTTTACCGCCCCTGATCAACAATCGCTGCTTTTCAGGAAACAGCAGGATCCAGGTATTCTTGTCGCTTTGGCACAGGCGCAGCGACTGCATGGTGAGCTGTCCGCAGCCAGGGACCTGTACCGAAAGGCGTTGAAAAACAATCCATACTTCCTGCCGGCATGGCTGGGTCTGGCGAGCCTGGAGGCGGACAGCGGCCATGTGGACAAGGCCGTGGCCATTGTCCGACGCCTGAATTCAGACGGGCGCGCGACCGGATGGTGGCGATGGGACAAGGCCCTGCTGGAATATCAACTCGGCCTCATGGACATCCTCACCCGTGATCTTGCGTACCTGGTCGAGTATTCGCCCTCCAACAGGAAAAAGGCCATGGACCTGGGATTTGCACTGTGGCCGGACCCGGCGGAGCTTCTCCGGCGCATGGGCAGCCGGAATGTGCTCCATCTTTTCCGTCATGCATTACGGAAAAAGAATATCGACTCGGCTGTTTTCTTCTGGCCCCTTGTGGAACATTCTGCAGAGCTGAAACCAAGGGAGCGACTCAGGTTCATCGAACAGTTACGGCGCAACGACAGGGTGGAACAGGCTGTGGCGATCTGGAGGCAATATTTTGACAGTCAGTCACTACTCCATAATGGCGATTTCTCCTCACCCTTCCTGTACCGGGGGTTTGGCTGGCGTTGCTGGCGTAACGGCAAGCTGAAGGGGGTGCATTGGCGCCTTGAAAAAAAGGCGGGTAACGAGGAACAACCATCCATGCACATCTGGTTTGACGGGTCGGACAACGTGCAATTTGCCCATCTTTTCCAGGTGGTGGCACTCCAGGGAGGGAAGGAATACCTGCTCATGGGAAGTATACGCACCAAGAATCTCACCACGGACCAACGCCCTTATTTCGAGGTCGTCGGCGCACGTTGCAAGGCAGTGCCACAGCGGATGGATATGGTGAAACCGAATCAACCCTGGACACCTTTTATCCTGCGCTTCGAGGTCCCCGATGAGTGCCGAACCATGCTTGTCCGCCTGCGCCGCAGGCCAAGTATCTCCATCGACAACAGAATCAGTGGAGATCTCTGGATCAGGAATATGAAACTTGAACCGGTGGTTTCCGATTCCATGAAACCCTTCCAGGCCTCATCTGTTCCAGGCAACAGCCCGTGAAAAGCACAGAGCAACAAGATATTCGCCAGCTTATTAAGCGGCTTGCAAATAATGTCGCCACCGAAGAGCTGATCGGGTTTGTGGCCGAACACGAGGGAATGCTTCGTTCCTGCCGCATTTTTCTTTCAACCGGCAATGGAGCAAATTCCTTCCCGGGCTGGTTTCGGGAAGAGTGTCGGCAGCAGAAACTTGATCCTGACAGGTTCATCAGTGAGATCAAGCGCCTGTTGCAGATCTTTCGGGCCGACGATACCGAGGACAGTGAACTGTACGCGGTGCTCGGGCTGGACCCGGGGGCGACCCTGACCGAGGTGAAAAAGGCGTTCCGCCGCCTGAGCAGACTGTATCATCCGGACAGCTCTGTTTCCGGCAAGGGTGATTCTGCACGGTTCATTGCCGTCTGCCAGGCGTACAAGGCCATTCTTGCCAAAGAACAGGGCTGGCTGCCGGGTAAACGGGATACAGCAAGTTCAGGTCCTTGGATATACCGGAAGAAACAGGGCGCCACCACGGAGCAGAAGAAAAGGAACATAGTTCTGATCGCTAGTTTGTCTGCAATACTGTTAGTGGCAAGCATGCTGGCTCCTTTTATCTATAAAAGACATGTCATGCTTTCACAGTTTGCCGCATCACCGGAAGTTTCGGAACAAGAGGCAGGTCCGAAAAAGCCTTCTGTCTCTTCGGATGATAGCGTATCCGGGGTGGAGCAGCCGGATAAGAGACGATCCGGCGAGAAAACGGAACGTTCCGCTGGTACACGGCAAGTGGCGCAGGGACCTGACTCTGTCCGCCGGGATACGGTTCCGCTCCATGATGCCGACCAGGTGGCGCCTATCCAAGGCGTGGACAGCTCCCTGCAACCTGGGACTCACCCGGCTGATATTGCCCGGCAAAAACAGGAAAAAAACACTTCTTCCACCCCTTTGGCTGATCATGGGGGCTATGAGGGTGCATCGGCATCTTTTCCGCACGGGCAAAGCGTTGCAGCGTTCCATCCTGATCCGCAAGGAACACAAATCACTCCGAGCAGAGCAACCCATCAAGACGATGGGAAAAGGGAGCTGTATCAACGGAAAGCAACCAGTCCGGAACCGAAAAGAATTGCACAGCAGAAAAAAACAATTCCACAATCATTCAGTACGGTTAAAACGGGTGGCAAGACAGTCGCCCCTTCCACCGAGGCTGGTCCTCCTGCTGGAAAAGCACGAAACGTTGTCACTGAAAAAATCCCGGCCAGTGAGAATAAGCCAGGGGGTCAGGCGCTATCTCCTGACAGGAGCCATAACACTCAGGCCGAACTGGCCAATGAATTGCTCAGATTGCGTCTTCTCAGTTTTCTCGAAGGCTATACCACCAGCTATGAGCATAAAGATCTCGGCGCTTTTGCCTCGTATTTCACAGAGGATGCCGTGGAGAACGGGGCTTCATTTCAAAGTCGCAGAAGAGATTATGAAAAGCTGTTTGCAAGAGCAAAAACAATTTCCTTTTCTATTATTCCTGATTCCTGGAATCAAATCGAAAGTATTGTAAATCTTCGCGGTAGATTTACTGCTGAATTTAGATACAGTAACAGCAATGACGTCGTTCTCCATGGAAAAATAATCCTGCTCCTTGAAGATAAAGTCGACAGTTTGAAAGTGAAAGAGCTTTCTTACTGGTTTGATAAATAATTGTGTAGCGAAAACAATAAGTACGACAGGGTGAGCCATCATACTCCCCGTATTATATTGGGATGTTTGAGTGCGTACAGGTGGTGTGCTGATGAACTCGTACGCCTGGTCGAGTCTTGAGACGACAAACTATGTGGCAAGAAATTCATGTTGCGTGAAAACAGTCAATTCCTGACCAGGTTGCATAAATTTCTTGATTTGATCTTTGTCGTTGTCTCTTTTGTCACTGCCTATCAGATCAAACGCAATCTGCTTCCCGGAGAGCTGAAAGGACTTGCAACCCGACCCAACTACTATCTGATTACGTTCCTGGCTGTAATCGTTGCCTCGTTCGCCTTTCGGCTGGCGGGTTTTTATGAACCTTACCGCAAGCAGAGATTTCATCAGATTGCACTCAAGGTATTCAAGGCAGTGTTCGGCACCCTGGCCGGACTGGTCTTTGTTCTCTACCTGCTGCATGTAGAGGGTGTCAGCAGGCTTCTTTTTCTCCTTTTTGCAATCATTCTTCTGGTCCTCCTGCTGCTGAGCAAAAGCGTTGCCTATTACACCCTGGCCTATTACCGGTCCAGGGATTACAACACCAGGAATGTGCTCATTGTCGGCACCGGCGACCGCGCCAGGCGCATGATAAAGGCGATTCAAAGAACCCCTGAGTCTGGATACAGGATCCTTGGTTGCCTTGATCCCGGAACGCTTCAGCATACCACAAGTAATTTACCTCCTGGTGTCAGGATCTATGGCCCATTGGACAGCTTCTCCTCGATCCTCACGGACCATGTGGTTGATGAGATCATCTTTGCCGCTGACCTGGATGCCATAGACGCGGTACACGAGCATATACAGTTTGCCGAGCAACTGGGAATCAATGTTCGGATCATGCCGGATTTCCAGCTTCAGAAGATCATGTATCGCCCGGAAACGGCCCGGGTATTCATGGACCAGTTTGCCGGTATGCCCACCATTGCCCTGTCAACGGTTCCGCAACGAAAAGGGGAACTGCTCGTAAAGGCTTTTATGGACTATGTGCTGGCAGGAGCCGGCATGATTGTCCTGGCACCATTCTTTATTGTGATTGCCCTTGCCATTAAGGCGGGTTCCCCGGGGCCCGTGTTTTTCATCCAGGAGAGGAGCGGGCTTTATGGCCGTACATTCAGGATGATAAAATTCAGGACAATGGTGAAAAACGCGGAGGAACTGAAAAAGGACTTGATCCGGGAGAATGAAGTCGATGGTCCTGTTTTCAAAATAGCCAATGATCCAAGGGTCACCCCCATAGGAAGGTTTCTGCGCAAGACCAGTTTCGATGAGCTGCCGCAATTGATCAATGTCTTGAAAGGAGAAATGAGCCTGGTCGGTCCCAGGCCGCCGATTCCATCCGAGGTGAAGCGGTATGCCCCGTGGCAACGGCGGCGGCTGTCCATGAAGCCCGGCATGACCTGCATCTGGCAGGTCAGCGGCCGCAACAATATCGACTTTGACACCTGGATGAGGCTGGATCTTGAATACATTGATAACTGGTCCCTTTTTCTTGACCTGAAGATCCTGCTCCTGACTGTCAGAGAAGTTGTTTCTTTGAATGGAAAATAGTGATTGATTCACACCCGGAGCAGCCTGTTAATGGCAATCTAAAAATGTACCATTTCTGGCAGTTGAAAAGTGTACCACCAGTTTCGCTTGTTACGTCATAGCCTGTGAATCATTGACCTGGTTTTTCTGTTCCTGTTCCTTGAAATCTGTTTTGAAAACGAATGCCCCCTGAGCCGGTAGCTGTGGCCCTTGATGTTGATCACCATGCAGTGGTGGAGCAACCTGTTCAGGATTTCGGTGGCAATAACCGGATCACCGAAGAGCTCCTGCCAGTCACCGAAATTCTTGTTGGAGGTGATGATAGTAGGGTTTCGTTCATACCTGTGGGAGACGAACTGGAAGAAGCACCGCGGCTGCCCGGCTGAGCTTCAGACGAGCAAGATTGTCCTGGAGACGTTTGGAGGTCAACTGTTCCATGATCCATCTCCCTGAGCATAGCGTTCATACTCGGTCAGGGGCCGGTATTCCACTTGGGGAAAGAGACAGGAGGTGGTGAGCCCGCGGGTCGCCTTGCCCTTGCGTCTGCAGTACTTGCGCTTGACCAGCTGCCTGTCGCGCTTGAGCTGTTCATAGAACAGAGTCGGTTGCCGATCAGTTCGTTTTTTCCCTGGGCTTCCTCATAGCTGGCCAGCAAGACATTGTCATCATAGATCAGGATCCTGCGGTGTTTGATCTTGAGCATGACCTTTTTGCCGACCATTTTGTAGGGAACCAGATACTACCGGTTGTCATTGTAGGAGATCTGGCAGTCCTTGTAGACCTTGCGATAGACCTTGATCGAGGTGCCGTAATCCGATGGCAGCAAGGAGGTGAGCGCTGCAGGCTCCTGCTGCCAGCGTTCATATATCCGCTGACCGGGGGTAAAAGGAAGCACATGAAAACCTCCGTTGAAATCATAACGCTCACCTCCTCGAAAGAGAAGGAAAACATCGATGGAGGTGGTGCACTTTTCATTGCTATTTTTGGTACAGTTTTATTTTGCCCTTGACAACGAGCTGTCGTGAACTGCTCGGCCATTCATGGCCGCTACTCATCAACAGCCTTACACTCTTTTTACTGTCACAAGTCCGATCTTTGGATCCTGGGAGCATATGCCAGTGAACAGGAAATCGCAATTTATGGTGCAGCTGTCCGGCTGGTCATGCTCGCGGCCATGTCCTTGGCCATGGTAAACATGGTTGTGCCTCCCATCATCGCCAGTATGCATGCGCAAAACGATCTGACTGGCTGGACTGAAAAGAAAACCGCTTCGTATTGGCAGCTTGTTCTCCGCTGTACTTTTGTTTCATCTCAAGTCGGGATGGCCTCATGAGTTCGTCGTACCAGTTTCTCTCCGGACGGCTTCTGGCACGCAACGTGTTGTGGAACCTTGCGGGCAGAATTTTGCCATTGATAACAGGCGTAGTATCGATACCAATTCTAATCAAGGCACTGGGTAAAGATGGTTTCGGATTATTGAGTATCGCTTGGATAGTCGTTGGATATTTCAGTTTATTCGACATGGGAATCGGCCGATCTTTGGCAAAGGTCGTTGCAGAGAAACTCGCAAAAAATGAGCACGACCAAGTTGCTGTTCTGGCCTGGACAGGACAAGGGCTTCTTCTGATCTTGGGGCTTATGGGGTGTGTAGTTGCATGGTTTGCCACACCTTGGATCGTCGATGTGCTCAACTTGCCATTAAGGCTTTGGGTGGAAGCTCATCATACACTATATGTTCTATCCATATCTATCCCGTTCGTAGTCAGTTCCAGTGGTTTTCGCGGGATTCTGGCAGCCTATCAGCGGTTCGATTTGATCAACAAAATTCAGGTCCTACTGGGAACATGGATGTTTCTGGGGCCCTTGCTGATACTGCCATTTTCGCGCACGCTTTCCGTTATTGTGGCGATATTGGCATTTGGCCGTATCGTAGCACTGATTGTCTATTTAGTGTTGTCTTGGAGAGTTACCCACATATCGGATGGATTGCAGATCAGAGCATCGGTGCTAAAACCGATTTTAAGTTTGGGCGGGTGGATGACCGTATCCAATATTGTCGGCCCGGTCATGACCTACATGGACCGCTTTTTTATTGGTGCGTGGGTTTCAGTGACGGCAGTAACCTATTATACGGTTCCCTATGAAGTAGTCACCAAATTGTCGATTCTTCCCCAAGCAATGATGGGAGTGCTGTTTCCTGCTCTCTCTTTCTCGCTGGCAGGCAATCGTGCGGGTGCTGCCAGGCTTGTTGATCGTGCATTGAGATATTTGTTCATAGTGATCTTTCCTGCGGTGTTCCTGATTACCGTTTTTGCCACAGAGATTCTTCGATTGTGGGTGGGAAGCGAAGTTGCGAATCAAAGCACCTTGGTCACGCAGTTGCTTGCCATTGGAGTGTTGATCAACACACCGGCACATGTTGCCTTCTCCTTGATTCAGGCCGAAGGAAAGGCTAATTGGACGGCTTGTGTGCATCTTGTAGAGTTGCCGATCTATCTCGTCTTGCTTTGGTGGTCGGCAACCCATTATGGAATCATCGGCGTGGCATTCATATGGTCAGCTAGGGTGGCTATGGATTCGGTCATTATGGTGTTTTTGATGAGCAGAGTGCTCCCACAATCAATGCCAGGCCTGAAAAAAACTTCTTTGCTTTTGTTTGTGGCTGTTGTTGTTTGCATGGTGCCAATGTTGAATATTGAGATTGTAAACAAGTTTATGTTTGCTGGTACTATCATGGTGGGATTCTTGTTTTTAATCTGGAATCATCTCTTGTCCCGTTATGAAAAGTACAAGATAGTTCGGTGTATTAGATGAATAAAAAGGATCAAGACTATTATGATATTCGTACCGAGGCCAAACCTTGTTGCCCAATATGCGGTCATAAGGGGATGATTTTATATCGAAATCAACACGACAGGTTGTTTGGCACGAGAGGCAAGTGGAATCTGAGAAAATGCCTCGCGGAGGATTGCGGCCTTCTATGGGGTGACCCCATGCCTGTTGTTAGCGATATCCCGAAATTATATCAGAAATATTACACACACCAAAATGTCCATGATTATCTGCTCAATAATATAGGAATAAAGAATATTTATTGCAGGGCTAAGTTGGGGTACTTATCAAGGAAATACCATTATGAACCGAATGGGTCGGTATCTGGTTTTGACCGGTTTTTGTCGTTGATTTTTTACATGCTGCCAAATCGGAGGGCTGATCTGGACCATCCATTTAGGTGGTTGTCTTCTTTGCCCAAGGGAGATTTGTTGGAAGTTGGTTGTGGTGCAGGCGGCATGCTTGAGAAAATGCAAACATGGGGATGGAATGTTACTGGCTTAGAGCCAGATGAGAAGGCCCTTGCCATGGCACGGAATAAAGGATTCAATGTGCGGTGTGGTG
>DRKH01000077.1 GCA_011051825.1 Desulfobulbus sp. | reverse complement strand
GAACATAGGTGGTGTAGGCTCCCAGCATGATCAGCTCCCCGTGGGCCATGTTGATCACCCCGATGACACCGAAGGTAATGGCCAGGCCGATGGCTGCCAACACCAGAACCGAGCCCAGGCTGAGGCCGAAAAACATCTTTTCCATTAGGCCGTACAGGGCGATTTTAGAGTCAATGGCGCTCAGCACCGATTCGGCCCTGGTACGAACGATCCGGTCCTGCTCCCGAGAGAGCAGTCCATTGACTGCATTGCGGACTGTCGGGTTCAGGCTGCCCTTGAGGCCGGCTAAGGCGGAGAGTTTCTGTTCGCTGTCCGGGCTGCGCAGGTTAATGATGGCCATGGCCGTGGTCAGGGCCCGGCGAACCTCGGGGTCGGTTTCTGTCTGCAGGAGTTTTTCCAGCAGGGTGCCTGACTCGGCTGTCGGGGTTGTTATCAATTTATTGACCGCTGCCCGTCGCAGCTCAGGGTCCGGGTTGCGGAGGTCGAGTGCGGCCAGGGCCCCTTTGAGTTGGATTCGTAACCGGTTGTTGATGGTGATTTTTTTAAGTTTTCTTTTTTTTACGGTTCCCATGGGGGCATTGTCGAGGACGGCGGTAATGGTGGCCTTTGCATTTGTAAAGGAAGCATAGACCAGGGTGTTGTTTTTTTTCACCCGAAAGAGCCTGCCTTCAAGCAGGGCCTGCAGGAGCTGTTCGCTGCGCTCATCCCCGCTGTCTGCTATCTGTTGAATACCTTGTGCTTTCAGTTTGAAATTTTTTTGCAGGAGCAGGGACAGGCCTTGCTCGAACGGTGTTGCGTTCTCTCCCCCAAGGACGGACCCGGCAAGACAAAAAAACAGGAGCGGACAGAGGAGTATCAGTAAACCGCGGGCATAACGATGTGACGGATGCATAGGGGGTCTTCTCGAAAATTTGCAGGGGACCGGGAACCGGCAGCAGGCCGGTTCCCGGAAAGGGGTGTGGTTCTATTCCTTACCGGAGCACTTGCCGGTTTTGACATTAAAGCTGCCGCAGGAAAGCGGGTTGCGCCAGTCGGAAATCAGATCTTTGGAACCTGCAAGGTAGTCGGACCAGGCGTCACCGGCTACCATGCCGGGGGTCTGCCAGACCACTTCGAACTGACCGTCATTTTGAATCTCACCGATGAGGACGGGCTTGGTAATATGATGATTGGGCATCATGGCCGAATAACCGCCGGACAGGTTGGGAACGGTAATGCCGATAATGGCATCTTCAACCGAGGTCGGGTCGGTGGTACCGGCCTTCTCAACCGCCTTGACCCACATATTGAAGCCGATGTAATGGGCCTCCATGGGATCGTTGGTTACCCGTTTGTCGTTCTTGATGAATTTGTGCCAGGACTCGATAAAGGCATCGTTGGCTTCATTGTCGAGGCTCATGAAATAGTTCCATGCCGCCAGGTGCCCGACCAGGGGTTTGGTGTCAATGCCTGAGAGTTCCTCCTCACCCACGGAAAAGGCAACAACCGGAATCTTGTCCGCGGTAATGCCCTGATTGCCGAGCTCTTTGTAAAAGGGGACGTTGGCGTCACCGTTAATGGTGGAAACCACGGCCGTCTTTTTGCCCGTGGAGCCAAATTTCTTGATGTCGGAAACAATGGACTGCCAGTCGGAGTGGCCAAAGGGGGTGTAGTTGATCATGATATCTTCAGCAGCTACACCTTTGTCCTTCAGGTAGGCCTCAAGGATCTTGTTGGTGGTTCGTGGGTAGACATAATCGGTTCCAGCCAGGACCCAGCGCTTGACACCCATTTCATTCATCAGGTAATCGACGGCCGGAATCGCCTGCTGGTTCGGTGCCGCACCGGTGTAGAAAACATTCCTTGATGATTCCTCACCCTCATACTGGACCGGATAGAAGAGCAGGCTGTTGAGTTCTTCAAAGACCGGGAGCACGGATTTACGGGAGACCGAGGTCCAGCAGCCGAAGACCGCCGCTACCTTGTCTTTGGTAATCAGCTCCCGGGCCTTCTCGGCAAACAGTGGCCAGTTCGAGGCCGGATCAACAACAACGGCTTCAAGTTTCTTTCCCAGCAGGCCGCCTTTTTTGTTTTGCTCGTCAATGAGCATGAGCATGGTATCTTTCAGGGTTGTCTCGCTGATGGCCATGGTGCCGGACAGGGAATGCAGGACCCCGACCTTGATGGTCTCCTCGGCCCGGGCCTGGCCGCTGAACAGAGAGGCAAAGGTTAGCGCGCATGCCAGTGACGCTGTAAGCAGTGTTGATTTCATCTTTTCTCCTTTAAGGTGTGTTGTGGTTTGCAGAATTTTTTCTCTGGCTTTTCCCTGAATAGCATAAGGTGTGCCACCCACTGTTTTTTGAGTGTTATATAATTATATTTAGCTGATATAACAGGAGGAAAGTGATGTAAGCCCAGCGGAGAGGGGCGTATTGCCCCGGGTTAAAACGCTACAGATATGTAATTATTTTGATATAGTTTGCACGTTAATGTTATTTATTCGTTGCGCTGCAGGGGGTTTGTCGTATTCTCCTGCCCGGGGATGGATACCGGATTTTTCCATGTCGGAACCCGGGGTGTTGATCGGTGTAACCGGATCCGGCAGGATGTGGGACTGGTGTGGATTATCCGGCATAGTGTGGTTTTTTGAAGAGGGCGGGTGGTGACGGATGCGGGGCTCCGGGGAATTCCCTTTTTGTGCAGGTAGTATACAAAAATGGTAACTATTCAGGTAGGGGCAGAGAACTAGCCCAACCACCACCTGTAACTGTTCAGGAGTGCTCCATATCTGTGCAGTCAGGCCTGTGAACTATAGTGATTCCTATGTGAATCAGGCCTGACCGTGCAGAGATGGGGTGCTCCT
>DRKH01000076.1 GCA_011051825.1 Desulfobulbus sp. | reverse complement strand
TCCTTGCGGGCAATCAGATGCTCGGGCTTATCCCCCAGCAGGGGCTCCCGAACGGGAAGCTCTAGCGCCGGAGTGCGTTCCTTGCGTTGCAGTTCTTCCCAGGAGAGCCCGATCCGGTCATCCAGGGTCCGCATCCAGCCCTGCTTGGCCAGCTGCTGCAGCCGTTCAACGGCGCCGGGTTCCATGTGTTCACCGCCCTGATTACACCGGGCAATAAAGGCAAAATCATCATCCAGCTGCCGCCATTTTTCCTCCAGTATCCGGTCAAGGGTTTCCCGGTCGCCACCGGCAACCAGCTGCTCATAATAGTCAATATGGGCATCGCGTTTCAATACTTCAAAACGCATCCGAATCTCGTGAATACGGTCATAGATTGTTTCCAGTTTGGTCGCCTTGTCGACCACATACTCAGGGGTTGTTATCTTGCCGCAGTCGTGCAGCCAGGCCGCGATATGCAGCTCCTCCCATTGTTCGGTATCAAGCGTGAAGTCATGGAAGGGGGCCTTTTCACTTTCGCAGGCGGCCTGGGCCAGCATCTTGGTGATAACCGGCACCCGCTGGCAGTGACCGCCGGTGTAGGGCGACTTGGCATCAATGGCTCCAGCCAGCAGCTGGATAAAGGACTCCAGCAGTTTTTTCTGCATCAGCAGCAGTTTCCGGCTTTCCAGGGAGACGGCGGCAAAGCCGGAAAAGTGTTCAAGGAAGTTGATATGCTGGCTGTCCAGCCGTACGTCGCCCTCAACGTCTCCGCCAAAGTAGAGGGCCAGCACGCCGATGGATTCTCCCTGCCGGTTGTTGAGCGGCAGAGCAAGGATGGTTGCCTGCTGCGCGCCCAGCGAGGCAAGCAGGCTTTCCATGCCCCGGGCGTTTTCCCGGGTGAGCTTCAGCAGGGCCGGTTTGGACTGTTGCCAGACTAAGAGGAGGGCATGGTCGGAATCCAGTGCAATCGACTCCAAGTCCTGCTGCTCCAGCAGGCCTTTACGGCTGTCGTAACAGCTGCGGGGAACAAGGATATTTTTTTCATCATCAAGCAGCAGGGTGACCGCCCCGTCCGCCTGACTGACACTGACCGTTTCCTCGGTAATCAGGTGGAGGAGGGCGTCAAAATCCTGTTCCTCGGCCAGGTGTCGAATGAGGTGGAGGAATTTGCTGATAGTGGACTTCATCATGGTCATGGCCGCAGCAAGCTCGTTGACCTCTTTAATCGATGAGCTGGTCTGGACCGGGCTGTTGAAGTCAAACTGACTGATCAGCACCGCCTCATTGGCCAGCGATTGTAATTTGCGGGAGAGAATGGAGGCAACCACCAAGGCCAGTGGAATGGTCAGGCAGACGATTCCCAGGGTCAGGTACATCGATTTTCGACGGATGGTATTGATATCACTGAGCAGTTCGGATTTCGGCGAAATCATCAACAGAAAGATGCGTGCATCGTGGTTAATGTTGATCGGCTGGACCAGCCCCTGCCAGTCGGAGTTCTGAAACCTGTATTGGAGCTGACCCGGAGCCAGGTCACTGGTCCGGGCAAGGTAGGTCAGCGGGGCACTGCCGAGCTGGCTCAGGGTTGCAAGTTTAAAGGAATCCGGCCCGGTCTGGCGGACCACCAGATCCTGTTGTGGATAAGCCACGACTTTTTTCTCTTCATTGAACAGGACGATCTCGGAATTCTTGGTCACATGATGGCGGGCGAGATCCGCCGACAGGTTGTCGAGGGTGATGTCCGCGGCAATCACGGTGCCGCTGTTTTTATCCTCCAGGGAAATTGTCGATCCCACCTTGCGGATAAAGAAAAAAAGATACACCCTGGAGGTGGCAATGGTGTTGCTGCGTTTGGCCTGGATAAACCAGGAGCGATTTCTTGGGTCATAGGTTGTCGGTACGGCCGGCTCGCGTGAGATCTCATGGAGCTGGATGTCATAGAAAATTCTGGTCAGCATCCGTTTGCCGCCGACGCTGACAATGGAGTCGACGCCGAACTGTGCCTTTTTCGGGGCCTTGAACTCTTGCCGCTGATAGCTGTCGCTTAACGGCCGGACGATGAAGTAATCACCGTTGGTGTATCCCGCCTGCAGCCCGGCAATCTGGGGATTGGCATTGAGGGCGGCGGAGAAGAGCGGCAGCAGTTTCAGGCGCTGTTCAAGATCTTCCGCCGTAGAAACCGCCGAAGAGGTCAGCAGGCTTGTGGTCTGCTTGACCCCGTCGATGGTTCTGGACAGTCCGGAGGAGATGGCATGGGCAGCCTGCTGGTAGAGCTTTTCGGTCTGTCTGAAGATCAGGGCCGATGTTTTGGAGTAGTCGTTCCAGCTGATGACCCCGGCAACCCCGATGACCAGGCCCAGCAGAAGTGACGAGATGGTAATATAGAAAGAAGGCGTATAGCGAACTCGTAGTCTTTTCACATCGTCCTTTGTCGAAGAGGAGCCGGCTGGGCTGTTGAACCGGAGGCAGGATCAGCCCGGAGGCCAGTTCATATCCCGGCCGCCGAGAACATGCATGTGAATATGAAAGACGGTCTGACCGGCCTGCTCACCGTTGTTGAAGACGACCCGGAAGTGGTCGGCTCCTTCTTTTTTGGCAATTTCAGCCCCCTTGCGCATCAGCCTGCCGATCAACTGTTCATCTGCCGCCTCGATGGAAGAGGGGCCGCTGACATGTTTTTTCGGGATGACGAGAAAGTGAACCGGGGCCTGGGGGGAAATATCCCGGAAGGCCAGGAGATCGTCATCTTCATAGAGTATGTCGGCCGGAATTTCACCACGAACAATTTTACAGAAAAGGCAGTTGTCGGACATGGGCATTCACCTTGGTTTGAGACTGCAGGGAGATTGGTCTATCCACAATATGTAGAATAGCAGGGCTGGGCACTGGAATCAATTGGATTTGCTTTTTTGTGGACGTAATCGGAGGACCAGTTGGTTCTTTTCAGCCGTAACCCCAACGGTCTCCAGCCGCAGGGGGCGGCTTTGGCCGCCGATGGTCGGGTTCAGGGTCAGGAGTTTTTTAAGATCAACCGGAAATTCCCGGTTGTTCAGGGCCGCCATCAGCGGGAGAATCACCTCTCCACCGGCGGCTGGCTGATCCTGAGAGGGTTTGAGCTGCGGGGTGATGAAAAGCTGCTGGGCGGGCCGGTCAAAACGCAGCAGCAGATCGCAGGAGAGGGGGAGAATCAGCTGCCCGAGTTTCAGCCTGATGTTCTGCCCTGCAATTTCAGTGCTCATGGAAAGATTTTTTCCCGAGAGAACGCCGTGCAGCGAGATTATTTTGTCATGGATGGCCAGAGTATCTATGGCGTCAATGCTGATGGTGCCGTTTACGTTTGCACTGTCCGGTTCCAGGGGCAGGGGCAGCATGGTCTGCAGGGTCTGGAGCAGGGCCGGGGCAGGAAGGATAAAGGTGAACTGGTCCGGCTGTTCCGCCCCGGCGTATCGGGGCAGGCAGAGAATCAGCAACAGCAGGGGAAGAAGTCGTCGATAAGCTGCGTTCATGTCTTTTTTTATTTTTTGAGGTCGGTTCGGGCGGCAGATGCAGTGGACGGGGACACTCTACATCGTTTTTTAAACAGTGCAACCATCCAGACCAGAAGAATTGCGCCGAGTCCGACCAGGGAATTGATATTACGCAACGGACTGTGGACATGCCACTGCAGGGCCTGCACC
>DRKH01000075.1 GCA_011051825.1 Desulfobulbus sp. | reverse complement strand
TTACCAGCGGCCAGTTACGTTGATTCTGCTGTCCTGCTGTTGAATCCTTTCTGCATCCGGGAATCGGTCGGAAAAAGATTCTATGTACCTGTTCAGATGGGTGCACGATTATATAATCGTCTCGGCGGATTCAGGCATAAAAAAAGCGTCGACATTCCTTCCGGGAATGTCGACGCTTTTTTTTTAACTTTTTTAACTTTTTTAACTTTTTTAACTTTTTTAACTTTTTTTGATTATTTTTTTACTTCAAGCGCTGGGCAAGGCGTTTATTACAAGCCCTCAATGATGACTTTTTTCTGGTCATCACCTGTCTCGGCAACGATTTCACCTATGATATAGGGTGTTTCACCCAGAGCGGTAAACTGTTGCATGATATCTTCCACCTCGTTCTCAGGGACCAGGGCCATCATGCCGATACCCATGTTGAATGTCCGGTACATTTCTTCTTCGGGCACCTCACCGTTTTTTTGCAGAAAAGTAAACACAGGCGGTATGTCCCAGGATCCGCCCTGGATAACTGCCTTGCAGCCGCCGGGCAGGATTCGCGGAACATTATCGATAAACCCGCCACCGGTATTGTGGATAAGGCCGTTAATGGTGTAACTGCGAAGCACCTTGAGCACACTTTCCACATAAATTCTTGTCGGCTTGAGCAGTTCTTCTCCAACGGTGCAGCCGAGTTCAGGCACCTGGTCGTTGACCGATAGGCCAAGTTCTTCAAAAAAGATTTTGCGGACCAGGGAGTAGCCGTTGGAGTGCAGTCCGGACGAGGCCAGCCCGATAATCTTATTGCCGACCCTGATATCACTGCCGTCTATGATGCCGTTACGCTCTCCAATACCGACAACAAAGCCGGCAAGGTCATAGTCGCCGGGTTTGTACAGGCCCGGCATTTCAGCGGTTTCACCGCCGATTAAGGCACATCCGGCAATCTTGCAGCCCTGGGCGATTCCCCGAACCACCTCGGTGGCCACATCCAGATCCAGCCGCGAGATTGCAAAGTAGTCCAGGAAGAAAAGGGGCTTGGCCCCACTGACGACCACGTCGTTGACGCACATGGCAACCAGGTCAATGCCGATGGTGTCATGCCTGTTACAGAGTATGGCCACGTTGAGCTTGGTACCGACACCGTCGGTTGACGAGATAAGTACCGGGTCTTCATAACCTGCATTGCCGATTGCAAACAGCCCGGAAAAGCCACCAATATCGTTGAGTACTCCACGGCCATGGGTTTCCGCAACCAGCCCTTTGATTCGCGAGACAAATTCGTTGCCCTTGTCGATATCGACGCCGGCTTGAGAGTATTTAGTGGCTTTTGTTTGATCCATGTCGATAGGAATACACGTTGGAATTATTTTTATTATGGTACAAGACGACTCGTTCCCTATTGTCGTCATCAAGATATACTCTGAGGCTGCCTTGACTCTATCCGGGACAGGAAGGATGTTCGAGAGCGCTCCAGGGCGTCCGAATTCAGCACTTCTCTGCAAGGTTTCAAAGATGCCGTTTTGCAACCGTCCTAGTTTACTTTTTTTTGTTCTGTATTGTCAATATGTTTGTCTTATTTATGTTGCTGCAGGGATACACCCTGCCTCCGGCAGCGTGTATGGCTTCTCCGCCGGCCAGTGAAGGAAGCCCTGTTTTGAAAAAGCAACCACCTGATTCTGCAACGTTGCAGCCCTCTTTTTGTTCTGGTACAGTACCATGCATGAAACTTCTTCTTACACTTGTCGGTCTGGTTTTTATCTTTGAAGGGTTGCCCTATGTGGTCTCTCCCGAGGCCATGCAGCGCTGGCTCAGGCAGCTGCTGGAAATTCCGCCGGGGCAACTTCGTTTTATGGGTCTTGTCGCCATGATCTTCGGCTTTTTTCTCTGCTATCTCACCCAGAAATCGGGTTTGTTCCAGTAGTTTTTCTGCCCATTGGTCGATGCCATCATCTGGCAGCCATCCGTGACGTCCCGATCGCACCAGCCGCATTTTATCTGAAATCAGCGGGTTCCGAGTTTCGAGTTCCGGGTTCTGAGTTTAAAGTCAGCCGCTTTCGGCGGTTGTTATTTGTAAAACATGCATTAATATCAATGCAGTAGGAGCACGCCCCCCCGCGGGCGATCTTTACCCTGCGCCCGTACGCTGTTTTCATGCTTTAAAGTCTGCGCTATCTGTTGTGCCCTCCGGGCATGGCGGTTTATCTGTAACAGAGGACAGAGGACAGAGGACAGAGGACAGCATTTTACCACCCGGAGTCTCCGCTCCGCGCATCTGGTCCAGCCATGCTGATTTATCCATCTTTTCCGGATTCGAACAAGACTTCTCTTGCGGCAATTGATTGAGTTGGGTACTTTTAAAAATTTTGGATAACTATTCAGGTCGCGGCAATAGGCGTGTCTGCCCCGGGCCTGTAACTGTTCAGGAACACACCGTATCAATCAGTGCAGGCAGGTCGACCGGACAGTACGGGGCCGCCATGCCGGGCGATCTGGCCGTGTGAAGAGGCGAAGACGCCGGGGGTATCCCTGAACAGTTATGATTTTGTTTTGAAACAGTTTGTTCAGGGCAGCACAATCCCAGAGGATACACCGATGGAAAAAACACCGAAAAGAGAGATGATAGGTATTGAGGGCAAGGTCCTTCTTGATACTCTCAGACGCCTGCATCGACGGGGTGCTACCGAGAACATTAAAAAGCTCATAAGTAAGACCCATCCCGCCGATCTGGCCTGGGTCTTCAGGTCTCTTACCTCCGCTGAACAGAACGATATATTCCAGATTATCGCCCAGACCGATATGGTTGCCGGGTTCCTGAGTGAACTCGATTCCTCGATAATGGTTGATCTGGTTGACGGCCTGTCCGCCAGCTTCATGGCCGGTGTCGTCACCCGGATGGCATCCGACGATGCCGCAGATCTTCTGGAAGCGCTGCCCGAGGAGATTGCCCGTGATATTCGGACCCACATGGAGGCCGACGACCGCCAGGAGGTTGAGGAGCTGCTCAAATATGATCCGCAGACCGCCGGTGGTATCATGTCGCCGGATTTCATGTATCTTGATGAGGATCTCACTGTTGAGGAGGCCATAAAAAAGGTTCAGAAACGCAGTGAAGAAAAGGAGATGGTTTTTTATCTCTACATCACCCATGGCGATGGCCAGCTGGCCGGAGTACTTTCCCTGCGTGAACTGCTGCTGCATCCCATGCACCGGCAGTTGAAAAATATCATGAATGCCAATGTCATTTCCGTCACCACCGATACGGACCAGGAAGAAGTGGCCCATGTTGTCTCTCAGTATAATATGCTGGCGGTTCCGGTGGTTGATGCCACTTTCAAGCTGGTCGGGATAGTCACCGTTGATGATATTATTGATGTCCTGCGGGAAGAGGCCACCGAAGATTTTCTGCAGATGGCCGGTGCCGGTAAAGAACAGGAAATTTTATTAAAGCCGCTCCATCAGAAAATTATGCTTCGTGCGCCCTGGCTGCTGGCTTCATGGATCGGAGGCGTCGGTGCCATGTTTATTATCAATTCGTTTTCCTACGAACTGCAAAAGGTTCTTGCCCTGGCCTCCTTTATTCCTATTATTGCCGGTATGGGGGGAAATATCGCCACCCAGTCCAGTAGTATCATTGTTCGTGGCCTTGCAACCGGACGGGTCAACCTCAATCATTTTTTTTCCATTATCGTTAAAGAGTTCATCCTGGGAATAGCCATGGGGACTTCTTTTGGCCTGCTCCTTGGCCTGCTGGCCCATTTTAAATATCAATCGCCGGTCTACCTCGGCCTGGTTGTCGGTCTGGCGGTTTTCATGGTTATGACCATGGCCGCTACCGTTGGGACAACCGTTCCCCTGATATTAAAGAAATTGCATGTCGACCCGGCCGTTGCCACCGGCCCCTTTATTACCACCACCATTGACGTGCTCGGTGTAACGCTGTATTTTTCCATAGCCAAAATGTTCCTTCATTTATAAGCGGGGTCTCATGTCGTTGTTTCGTTTGTCCTCCTCAGGGCGGATCAATCCGATTATTCTCCTGTCCATGCTCGGTCTGGTCGGCTGGTTGACATATCAGACCCTGCAACCCCCTCTGCTCGATCCTGATGCGGTACCCAGGCCGATTACGGCCCGCGGCAATCTGGCCGCCGATGAACAGAATACCATTGATGTTTTTAAGAAAGCCGCTCCTTCTGTGGTCTATATCACTTCAATTGCCGTTCGTCGAAATCTGTTTAATCTCAACGTGTATGAAATACCCCGGGGGACCGGCTCCGGGTTCGTCTGGGACAAGCAGGGCCGGATTGTCACCAACTACCACGTCATATCCGATGCCAACAGGCTCGAGGTCACCCTGGCCGATCATTCGACCTGGAAAGCGGTTCTGGTTGGTTCGGCTCCTGATCGAGATATTGCCGTTCTGCAGATTTCCGCTCCGAAAAACAAACTGTTTCCTCTGGCAATCGGCAACTCCGATGATCTCCAGGTCGGACAGAAGGTCTTTGCCATAGGCAACCCCTTCGGACTTGATCAGACCCTGACCACAGGGGTGGTCAGCGCACTCGGTCGGGAAATCAAATCGGTGACCGGGAGAAAAATTCAGGATGTCATCCAGACCGATGCCGCCATTAATCCAGGAAATTCGGGCGGACCACTGCTCGACAGTGCCGGCCTGCTGATCGGGGTGAATACCGCGATTTACAGTCCATCCGGCGGTAGTTCAGGGATTGGATTTGCTGTTCCTGTGCACGAGATCAACCGGGTGGTGCCCCAGGTCATCCGTCATGGCCGTATAATCAGGCCGGGACTCGGCATCAGTCTGGCCCCGGCGAAACTTGCCGGAGAGTTCAATCTGCCCGGTGTGCTCATCCTCAATGTCCAGCCGGGTTCAACTGCGGAAAAGGCCGGGTTGCGGGCTACCCGTCAGGTTCAAGGCGGGCTTGTGCTCGGAGACAGTATCCTGGCGGTTAATGGAAAACCTGTGACCGATTACAATGCATTGCGCGATGCACTTGAAGGGTACCAGGTCGGAGATTCCATCACGTTGACCCTGCTGCGGGACGGTAAGGAAGTGACCACAAAAGTGACCCTGGAGGCCCTGGAGTAATTCCCGGCTCCGGGGGTGATCCTGCCCAGTTACAAAAAAACAATCCACCCCGCAGCACAAACAATGGTGTCGGATCGTCAGTCGTCCCAGGCACCACGTCTTCGGAGTCTTCGGTCCGATTACGCTGGGTTCTCTCCTCCCGTTGCAATCCATATTGGTTTATTGTATAACATGCGGATTGCTGTCGAAGGCCACAATGTGGTTGTTCGTTCTGGTGCCGTCGGTCTTCGGAAAAATCTGAAGCATCCGATTCTCCGGCCGGTGTAAGGGGCTTTTGCCGGCGCCGGGAGAGTGATGCCTGCGCACAAACCAACAAAATCTAGATCATACAGACAAGGTGTTTACCTATGGATAAAAAAATCATTTCGATGAAGGACTGCTTTAAACATTATACCTATGATCAGGACAAGGCCTGTACGCCGGAAGAGACCGTGGAACGTTTTAATGCGCGTCTTAAGGAGCAGAACCTTGACGTGTTAAAAGAGGTCAAACGTATTGATAATGGTCGACTGGACATTCCGGTCTACTTCAGCCTCTGTGGCAAGGATGCCCTGGAAACCATCGGCAATAAAAAACAGATGGGTAAGGGGTCGACCCCGGAGCAGTCCAGGGCTTCGGCCTGTATGGAACTTGCCGAGCGCTTCAGTTTTTTTTCCTTCATGAAGAATCCGGATAACTTCATCCTTGATACCTATGCCGGGGTCAAGGCTGCAGGCTACCCGGTTCTGCCGCTTAAGAAATGGCTGGCCTCGGTCCATGACGAGAGCACCAGCGAGGAAACCCTGGAACAACTGATCGAGGATCTTCCCATCCAGTGGGTGTGGGCCAATAATCTCACCCGCAATGAAGAAACCCTGATGCCTTTTTCCTGGTTTTACGCCATTAACGAGTTTAACGGACCGTCTGCCGGCAACACCTATGAAGAGGCGGTGAGCCAGGGTGTGGCCGAGATTGTTGAACGGCATGTCTGTGCGGTGGTAAGCTATGAACGGAAGAAAACCCCAAGCATTGATCCGGCCTCGGTCAAGGATCCGGTGGCCCGGGAACTCATAGAAAAGTTTACCCGTAACGGAATCCAGGTCTATCTCAATGATTTTTCACTGGATACGGGTATTCCGACAGTGGCAGCCCTCTGTATCGATCCCGCCACCTTCCCGGAAGAAAGCGAGATCGTTTATACCGCCGGGACTACCCCGAATCCGGAAAAAGCCTTGATCCGGGCTCTTACCGAGGTGGCGCAGCTGGCCGGAGATTTCAACTCCGGGTCCAATTATGTGGCAAGTGGTCTGCCCAAGCCCCTGTCCCTGGACGAAGTGCCCTATATTACCGACCCGGGTATGACTGTTGCCATTGATGAACTGCCGGACCTGACCGATGACAATATCAAGGTAGAAAACGAGCGATGCCTTGCGGCCCTGAAACGCCTTGGTCTGGATGTCTTTGTGGTTGATGTTGCCCACCCGACCTTGAAGATACCGGCGATTTACACTATTGTCCCGGGTTGTCATTTCAGGGAGCGATCCAGGATCAGCAATGTCGGGCTTTTTGCCGCCAAGCTGGTTAGTGAACGAATAGAGGAGCCCGAGGCCTGCGTTCAGCAGCTTCGGCGGATGCAGAAGATCCTGCCGGATGCCTATTATCTTGAATTTTATCTGGGCAAAAGTCTCATCAACCTGGGCCAGCCGGAGGAGGCGTTGCTGCATCTGGAAAGGGCATTGACGCTAAATCCCGAGGAAGAAGATATCCCTTATATCTATTCTTACCTGGGGGATACGCTTAAAAATCTTGGACGGTATCAGGAGGCGATCGCCGCCATTGAAAAGGGCCGTGAATTCGATGATGAACGACCTGATTTTCATAATATCCTCGGCGTCTGTTTCTTTAAGCTTGAGCGTTACGAAGAGGCAATTGAACGGTTTCATCGTGCGGTACATCTCCATCCCGCATCTGCCATTGATTATGCCAACCTGGGCGTAAATTACCGAAAGATCGGCAACGATGAGGAGGCTGTAAAGTATCTGGCGCTGGCCCTCTCTCTTGATTCCAGCATTGATTTTGCCGCAGCACAGCTTGCTGAACTGCAGGCGGAAGGTACCGTGTAACTCTTCAGATGGGGGCACAGAAAAAGCAAGACAAAAAAAAAACGGAGACCGGGGCTTGCCCGGTCTCCGTTCAACTCAAAAAAGAGGCGGCTGTTCCCGCCTCTTTTCCTGTGGAAAAGATCAGCCTGATGCTGTGCCGGCTGACTATTTTTCCCATCCCCACCTGTTGATAACCATGGGTACATCCTCTGCTGCTGAGGCCTCGATTATGGATCCGTCGAAAATCTTCACATTCTTGTAACCTAGCAGGTCATGCAGGACAAAGTAGCCCATGGCAGCAGCAAGACCGTGGTTGCTGTAGGTAATGACTTCCACACTCTTGTCGGATGGCAGATGGATTCCCCCGGCCATCTTCTCCAACTCCTTTGTCTTCCTGAAATAGGAAGGCGCAAAGTCGACACCGGCAATGGTCATAAACTCCGACGGCCAGAGCAGGGCACCGGGAAGATGGCCGGACCGGCTGATCTCACTGTTTTTTTCATGACCGAAATATTGATCGGCGATTCTATTATCTACAAAGTAGACCCTGGATGAACCGATCTTCTTCTTGACCTCGGCAAGGGAGGCCACTTTCGAGGGCACCATCTTGGCGGTGAAATCGCCGCCAAGTGGGGTTGCCGCCACCGTTGAAACCGGTTTCTCCGTCTGTTTCCATGCGGCCATCCCGCCATCAAGAATTGCAACCTTGTTCAATCCGAGGGTATGGAGTGTCCACAGGGCACGGGCACTTTTTGCCGTGTCCTTGGAGGTAATTCCTTCGTCGTAGATGACAACAAAGGAATCATTGTTGACGCCATATCCACGGATCATATCGACCAGATCCGTTTCAGGGGGCATCATGAAACCGACGAACTCCCGGTTCATACTCATCCACGGGCCAAAGGCCTTGACGGCCTTGGGAATGTGTCCTTTTTCATAATGAATAAATTCACTGACATCCAGGATGACCATGTCCTTTTTGTTGAGATTTTTTGCAAGCCAGTCAACACTGACCAGGGGCCTCTCTGCTGCCGCAACCAGGCCCGGCAAGCAGAACATAAACAGGAAAACGCCAAGAAAAGACGTTATTGATTTGTACGTTCTATTCATTCTATTCCTCCAGGGATTGTCGGGAAACCGTACCTCGTTCCCACTGATCTCCCGACCTGTTCCATTATTGTATGTAGTGCGGCTATGGCCGGAAAACAGCTCCGGCCAGCCTGTTGCCGGATATTCTCCAACTATCTGCTCCTTCGGCCCCAGGAAAATTTTTCCAGAGGCAGGTCATCATCTGCGCCATATTCAAGCATGGAGCCGTCATAGACGCCAACATTTTTGTAGCCGAGAATATCATGGAGGACAAAGTAATCCATGCCTGCAAATTGACCGGTGTTGCAGTAGACAATAATGTTGGCGTCCTTGTCACCGGGAATACCGACCCCTTTGACCATCTGGGCAAGCTGCTTGCTGTCCCTGATGGTTGCCGGCGCACGGTTGGCACCGGCATTATTCAGAAACGGGGCAGGGAGGTTGATGGAACCGGGAATATGACCAAAGCGTTCAACGTCGGCACGTTTATCCGCACCGAAATGCTGGTTACTGTTCCTGGCGTCGACAAGAACGGCATCCTTTTTTTTCACCGTGTCTTGTATTTGCTTCAAGGTCGACACCTTGGAGCCGTCAAGCCTGGCAACAAAGGTTCCCGACCTGCTCTCCGGAACCTTGTTGTCGATGATCCGGCCTTCAAAGGTCCATTTGGTGAACCCGCCGTTGAGGTAGGAAACATTGGTATGGCCGATTGCCTCCAGGATCCATACCGTTGCACAGCCTTTGGTGGAATCACCAATGGAGTTGCCATGATCATACACGATCACATGCGATGACGGGTTGAGCCCGATTGCCTGCAGCATCCGGGTCAGGTCTTCGGGTTTAGGCATCAATTGACACTCTGTCTTCGGGTCCATTGGTTCCCAGCCGATGTAGGGAATGTTGTAGGAGCCGGGAATATGACCGACTCCGTAGTTGGTCGTGGTTCTGACGTCTATAACAACAAGATCCTTGTCCCCCAGGTTGTTTTCGAGCCACTGGGTGGTCACCAGAGGAGTGGTTCCTGCCGTAACCGTGGTTGCCGGAACGGACATACAGCCCGCCGCGACCACCAACACTATGAATATCAAAGATTGTAACAGCTTGTTTTTCATTGAAATGCTCCTTTGTCCTTGCTTGTGAATGATGGTCTCTACAGTTCTTGAAGTCTCTTACTTCTTGATTTCGCCAGGAATTTTCTTCACGATAATTTTCTGGTTTGCAGTTGGTTCATCCTTGGCCAGGTCCGCTTCGGTGAGGAAGAGTTCCTTGTGGCCGTGACAAGCATTACAGGAGCTGTTCTGTTTGGTTCGACGCTGGATACTGTGTACTGATGCAGAGTTCCATGTCGGCAGAGCGTCATAGTTGGCGACCAGATCTTTCGGGCCGGGCGCTCCCTTGAGAACCGCCTGGAAATATCGCAGTGAAGCCAGGGAATCCTTCTTCATGGGGGTGTGACGCACCAGGTTGTATTTATATGGATTTTCCGGAGAGCGATCTATATTTGTTCCGATCTTGAACGTGAACAGCGGCTCAGACGGGAAAATGACCTTGATCTGTCCGGGTTTCTTGATATCCAGGGATACATGACAGTTTTTACAGTTGAAGTAGGTGTTGGCATGGCAGACGGCACAGGCAAGTGTTCCTTCCGGATGTGCATTGTGCATGGCCACTTTCGATTTGCCGGGTTTGGCGGCATCAGGATGACACTCCTCACAGCGAATGGTTTTGGTCGCATAATAGCGCTTAACACCTTTCGGCTGGGTATTGTGGAGGTGATCGGCAGAATGGCAGTCGGTACAGACCATCTGGCCCTTTTCGTAATGGACATCAGCCGTTGCGCCCAGTTTTCCCATATACTCACCGGCAAAGCGGGAGCCGTGGCAGGCGTAACAGGTTTTATCCATGGGTGGTGTTTTCTGGAACCGATGTCGGTCAAGAAGGCCGCCCTTGGCAACAGCCGGCCAGGCAACGTGGCAGGAACCGCAACTGGCATGACAGTCGGCACAGTCAAGCTCCCAGGCTTCCGGCAGCAACGTGTCTTTCATCTTATGCGGCGAGGTGATGGTGCCGACGATATCCAGAATGCCGGTCAGTTTATAATGCATGGCATCTTTATAGGTGGAGGTGATGTCCTCATGACATTCACGGCAGACGCCACCGCCGCCCTCTTCAGACGGGTCTTTTACCATGTCTTTGTGGGCTTTATCCTTATCGTCGACATTTTGTCCTTTATGACAGCTTATACAGCCGATTTCTCCGTGTACGGAATCAACGAAGTCTTTGGCGACACCAAACGTATCCCGGCCCCTCACCTGAGGGGCTGAAACGCCTCAGCCCGCAATGGCGGCGCTGCCGTTGGCGGAAGCCGCGCCATAACTGTCCATTTCTTCAAGGTCGGTATGGCAGTTTATACAGGAACTGCTCGGGTCCGTATCCTGGGCTGCAAAACTGCCGACCGGGCCAAAGGCAAAGGCAAGGCCCAGGCAGGTCGCTGCGATTAAGGTACCCTGCATCTTTTTTCTTTTCATTCTGGTTGATCCTCCTTTTTGGTTTGAAGCAAAAGGATACGCAGAAAAGAACGTCTTTCGTTGAGTGATGCAGGTTGATGTCCACTCCTGTTGTTTTGCCGGTCGATACCAATGGACAGGCCAATATGCCGGGAGAAAAGCCATGTTTTCCCGGATATATTCCCCATCCGTCACCGGTATCGCCGAGCAAGCAGCGGCACGGAAACTTCGAGCCCTGTCACCTGACGAAAAATCTTTTCATAGTATCCACAACTCGTGAGTTGGTCCTGCCCTGTAATTGAAAATGAAATTGCTGCCTACCTGTAAATGGCTCCTCAGGCCGGTAGGTCGGGGAATCTATTCCGGGTGCAAAGGAAGTGTCGAGCGACAGATTCCTGGGCTCAGGCAAGGCTGAATCGATTTTCCAGGTTGAATCCGGTCAACATGGAATTGTTTTGAAGTTCTGCCCCAATGATTGAAATCAGCCATTGGCAGGAGCTACAGGCCGAATCCGTCAGCCATCCATCATGGTTCGGGCTGGTCGGAGATTGGTATCTGCGGGCGGTTCACGTTCCACCTCCAGTTGCATCCGTTTCACCTTTCCGGTTCCCCTTTTTCCGGTAAAGTGAAAAGATTGAGGTAACTGTTCAGGTCCACTCCTGAACCGTTACGGTTTGTGGTATTGCATAAATCGTGCACCCATCTGAATAGTTACAGATTGAGTATGATACGTACCACAATGTCTGAAAAATGAAATGTGTAAAATTGTCGCACCTAAGCCTGGTTCAGGCTGATATAGGGTGGGAATTACGAGGGAAAAAACAGTTTGTCCGGTTACGGTACGGCAGCACCGGTTCTTAAAAAAAACGGCCCGGTGGTTATGAGGTATAATGGCTGGCACGCAATGGATAACAGGCAGAATCTATTTTACTTTTTAAATGATTCATTTTAGAATCAAAATCTGATCAAGACGGTTCACCGGGGGCAACGGAAATCAACCGTTCCGGGGCCTGCAAGAGCCTGCCGGTGCCCCGGATTCGTGCAGGCAGGTCAGCGAATGTAGATACCGTCCAGACGAGCTGGTCTGTAATTGGTCACGGGATTTGTAACTATGTGGTTTATGCCTCTCTGCTTCGGGCCATATTTGAACGATCCGCAATCGCAAAATCCTCAACGTAGGACTGCTACGCCTGCGGTTTTGCTCAATTGAACCGTCCAGATATAACCCAAATCAGAGTGCCTGATCGTCACACGTATCTCGTGCCAGTCCATAAAAATCGGTTGCAGTGCCTTGTCGCGCTTTGACCGCGCTTTTCCCGAGAGCAAGTAGTGGAACAAGTATTACCACCTATCATACGGTCGGATATCCTCCGAGCCCGCAAAGAAGAGGTCGATGTTGCGCTCCCCTGGCTCATGGCTCTGCGGTGGGGCGAATTTCTCTGTCAGATCGTTCTGGTCATCTCGTACTGGCTGATTATGGACCGCGGTGTTCCCGTTATGTCGGTGTCGGCAATTTTCCTTTTTGAAGTGGGCAGTAATCTGTTTCTTCATTACCGGCATCGTCGTGATGCACTGGTAAGCAATCTGATGATACTGGTTATCCTCCTGATGGATACCCTTTTTCTTACCCGGCTCCTCTATGTTACCGGCGGGGCGATGAACCCCTTTGTTTTTCTCTATCTGATCCACGTGGTCACCGGTGCGATTATTCTCAGAGAAAAATGTTCCTGGCTGATTACCTTTGCAACCCTGGCCGGATACAGCCTGCTTTTTTTTGCGCCTTTTACCCCTGATATTGCCGCAGGTGGAACCAGCCACTGCCTTGGTGATGCCCGGCAGGCAGACACTATTTCCGGTTCCTTTGAATTGCACCTGAAGGGCATGTGGGCGGCCTTTGTGGTGACGACTTTTTTCATCGTTTTTTTTGTCAGCAAGATTCAGAAGGCCCTTGCCGACCAACGGGTCAAGCTCCAGGCCCTCGGGGAAGAACGTGAACGTAACAAGCGACTGACCAGTATGGCAACCTTTGCCGCCGGGGCGGCCCACGAACTGTCAACCCCGCTGAGTACCGTGGCCGTGGTCTCCTGTGAGATGATCCATATCATGGAGG
Source organism: Desulfobulbus sp. (assembly GCA_011051825.1). GTDB lineage: Bacteria > Desulfobacterota > Desulfobulbia > Desulfobulbales > Desulfobulbaceae > DRLX01. Next base: position 6,195 of record DRKH01000075.1, on the reverse strand, counting down.
AGCAGAAGGCAAGTCCGGAACTGCTCAGTGATATCCGTCTGATCAGAAAACAGGTTGCAGACTGCAAGGAAATTCTCTACCAGATGACTGCCGGTGCCGGTGGACACATGGGCGAGGAGGTTCTGGAATTTTCGATTCAGCAGGTGGTGAACCAGATCCTGGCGGGGATCGGCGGAGAAGAACAACATCGGGTCAGGGTCACTGTCGAGCCACAGGATTTAAAGATTATCATGCCCTTTCGTTCACTGTGCCGGACGGTGAAAGGTCTGGTTAAAAATGGTCTTGAGGCTTCATCGCCGCCGCAGGAAGTCACCATGCGCTGGTTTGCAACCCCGAAATATCTTGGTGTTGAGGTATGGGATCCGGGGACCGGTATTGCCGAGGACGTGGAACCCATGGTAACCGAACCTTCATTTACAACTAAAGATTCAGGGCTCGGCCTGGGACTGTTTCTTGCCAAAAGCATGGCGGAGCAGTTCGGCGGCGACCTGACCATACAATCACGGGCGGAGCAGGGAACGCAAGTTACATTGACCCTTGCCCTTGACCTGATCACAAAAAATTACAAGGCTGGAAATTATGCAAGACCCTGAATGCAAGGATACGGTTTTATTAGTCGATGATGAAGAGTTCTTCAGGGATCGCCTGAATCAGGCATTTGTCCGCCGGGGATACTCAACCTGCACCGCCTCCTGCTATGACGAGGCAATGGCCATCATCCCCGGGGAACAGCCGACAATGGCTGTGGTTGATCTGAAGATGCCGAAGAAGAGCGGGCTGCTGCTGGTCAAAGATGCCCTGGCCCTGGCACCAGACTTGAAAATAGTCGTCCTGACCGGTTATGGCTCCATTGCCACCGCCACCGAGGCGATCCGGCTGGGTGCGCTTTCCTATCTGGCCAAACCCGCTGATATTGATGAAATCCTTAAGGCCTTTTCCCATGATGGTAATGAGGCCCCCGATCTTCCATCTGTTGAAGAAATAACGCCGCCTTCACTTGCACGGGTGGAGTGGGAACATATCCAGCGGGTTCTGACCGATTGTGACAATAACATCAGCAGGGCCGCCAAAAGACTTGGTATTCATCGCAGGACCCTGCAACGGAAGCTGTATAAGTATGCCCCTTGATGTGTTCTTCTACCGGTGAACTTTTACCAGGGATTCAGGCGCATGGCCGGTCGGGGAGATTCTTTTTTTGTAACTATTTAGGTAGGGGCAGAGAACTAGCCCTACCACCACCTGTAACTGTTTAGGAGTGCTCCATATCTGTGCAGTCAGGCCTGTGAACTATAGTGATTCCTATGTGAATCAGGCCTGACCGTGCAGAGAGGTAGATAAGCGCAGATTTCGAGCGTAGACTCCGTGGGGTGCTCCTGAACAGTTACGATAATTTGTGTTAGCTTGACGGCTATGGAGTTTGGAGGTAAAGCACTGATTGCCTCCTGTTTCGATACTCGGCACCGACCCGCTGATCGGTCCTGCAGTGGCTGATGCAGAGTGGTCCAGATTAAAAATAATCTCCTTTGACGAGATTTCAGTTTTCATTCCTTTGAGGAAAAGCAGATGTCGGCACAATCAGAAAAAAAAGAGATTGAATTTCCGGAACTTCCTCTTGTCACAGAGGATTTTCTGTCCAAAGCACAGGCCGCAGCCGGCTGTCAAATGGCAGAGTATGCGCCTGGCGAACGAGAAGCGTTACTGGCCGGCATCAAAAAACTGTTAAAGGAACAGGATGCCGTTCTGGTGGCCCATTACTACACATCCGATGACCTCCAGCAGTTGGCCGAGGAATCCGGCGGATATGTTGCCGATTCTCTGGAGATGGCCCGTTTTGGTCATGATCATCCGGCTTCGACCCTGATCGTTGCCGGCGTGCGTTTCATGGGGGAAACCGCCAAGATTCTTAATCCTGAAAAAAGAGTATTGATGCCTGATACCGAGGCTACCTGTTCGCTGGATCTGGAATGCCCGGTTGATCTGTTCACGGCCTTTTGCGACGGTCACCCCGAATATACCAGCGTTGTTTATGCCAACACCAGTGCCGCCGTCAAAGCCAGGGCCGACTGGGTGGTCACCTCCGGTATTGCATTGCCGATAATCAAGCACCTGGCCGAGCGCGGGGAAAAGGTTCTGTGGGCGCCCGATCGGCATCTCGGCTCTTATGTGCAGCGGGAAACCGGAGTCGATATGTTGATCTGGCCGGGCAGTTGTGTGATTCATGAGCAGTTTAAGGCCGACGGCATCCGTAACCTGAAGGAAAAATATCCGCAGGCCCAGGTCCTTGTTCATCCCGAATCGCCGAAGGAGGTGGTTGAGCTGGCGGATGTGGTCGGCTCCACGACCGGGTTGATCAAGGCCTCATTGAATCCGGATGTCCATGCATTTATTGTCGCTACCGAGCCGGGTATTTTTTATAAAATGAAACAGGCCTCACCGGCCAAGCTCTTTCTAGAGGCGCCCAGCGGTGGGCTGGGTGGCACCTGCGAGAGTTGTCTCCGCTGTCCCTGGATGGCAATGAACGGTCTGCGCAATCTGGCCGAGGTCTTGAAAACCGGTGCCAATGAAATCACCATCGAGGAAGATATTCGGGCCCGGGCCCTGGTCCCCATTCAGCGAATGCTGGATTTTGCCCGCCGCCATCAGATCATAGTTAAAGAAAAGGGCAATGCCTGAATCAGTGGAGTTTAGGTTTAAGGTAGATGAAAACAATTAATTATCAACCCCGTGATCAGTTACGTTTAGGCGGATACGGACGGGCTTGGCCCATGAAAACAGCCCGGAACGGGTAGCCAACCAAATACGGATTGCAGGGTGGAAACTGCATAAGGTGGTATTCCACACTCTCCGATTACCGGATAGATAACTCCTTTATGAAGGGTATCATTTTCAACCTGCTGGAAGCATATCTCACAAGCATTATCGGGGAAGGCGGTTTTGAGCAAATAGTGCGCCAGTGCGCCCTGAAAACGACCGATCCCATGCTCATGGTTGCGCCCGGAACCTACCCTGATGCCGATTTTCTTGAGATTGTCCAGGCCGCCGCCGGAGAGCTGCAGGTCCCGGAAGCGGAGTTTTTCCGAAATTTCGGACGCTATGCAATCCCCCGGATGGCAGAGCGTTATCCCAATTTTTTCACACCGTTTACCAGCCCCAAGGATTTTTTAAAGTTTATCGGCATGGTTCACCTTGTCGAGGTTAAAAAGATTTTTCTTGATGCAGAGGTCCCTGATTTTTCTTTTCAGGACATCGGAACCGATGAGATTATCCTGCGTTATTCTTCACGGAGGCGCCTCTGTCATATGGTCGAGGGGTTGATTGAAGGATTGGCGGTTTATTACAAGGTCAGAGTACGTTATCTGCAGCCCCGTTGCCTGATGAAAGGTGATGAAGTCTGCGAATTTCATATACATTTCTACGAGCCCCCAGAGGCGGAACCGGTTGATGGACAACATGAACTCAAGTCGGATTGATCGGCTGCAGCGCAAAGTTCGCATCCTGGAAGAGATGTTCGAGCAGTCCAGCCGGGAAGCATTTATCGACAACCGGCGACGGGCGCTGATCAACTCTCTGCTTGGCCTGTCACTGCATGCAAAGGATCAGGGCACCCTGTTAAATGATGCTCTGCAGGCTTTGCTGTCCTGTAATTTTCTACAGATAGAGAACTGGGGGGCAATTTATCTCTATGATGAACAACGATCTCTTCTCACCCTGAGCTGCCACCACAACTTCAGCAGGGAGCAGCTGAACAACTGCAGTCGACTCGCCGCCGGACAATGCCTGTGTGGTCAAAGCGTTCTCTCCGGAGAGATCCTTTTCGCCACTTCCGAAGACCCGCGTCATGTAATCCGGTGTTCCGATATGGTGCTCCATGGGCATTACTGTATACCGATTCGGGCCGGGGCCCGGGTCTTAGGGCTTATCTGTCTCCATGTGCCGGATACCCTTGAACGGCAGAAGGAAGACGAGGATATGCTGTTAACCGCTGCCGGGATTCTTGCCGGCGCCCTGCAGCGGCTTTCCTATGAAACCGAACTGAAATCGTATCAGGCCCACCTGGAAAAAATGGTTGAAGGGAAGATCGAGGAAGTTCGGCTGGCCGAGAAACGGTATCAATCTATTTTCGAAAATTCCCTCAATGGTATCTTTCAGACAACCGTTCGCGGGACCTTTCTTGCCTGTAATCCCGCCCTGGCCGAAATGCATGGGTTTTCCTCGCCTGGGGAACTGATCGAATCCATAACCGATATCGGCCGGCAGCTCTATGTCGATGCCGCTGACCGCAGACTTCTGGTAGAGCGGCTCGAGCGGGGACCAGTCACCGATTTTGAGACCAGGATGTATCGTCGGGACAAGAGCATATTCTGGGTCCGGATGTCGGCCAGGAAGATGTCCTCTCCTGAGTTGGGCGAATACCTGGAGGGCACTCTACTTGATATTACCCTGCGTAAAGAGGCTGAACAGAAGCTGGCTGAACAGAAAGAACGATTGGATGTTACCCTGCGTTCCATCGGAGACGGTGTCATTACCACCGATACCAGGGGGCGGGTGGTACTGCTCAATCAGGTGGCGGAAGAGCTGACCGGCTGGTCGCAGCAGCAGGCCGTCGGGCAGCCGCTGGTACAAGTCTTTAATAGCATAGATGAACAAAACAGGCATCCCCGGGCCGACCCGGTTCAACAGGTGATGAGCACCGGAGGGATGCTCAACCCGAATACCCGGACGATTCTGGTTGCACGAGACGGCAGGGAGCGGAGTATCTCCCACAGCAGCGCCCCGATTCTTGATGTAAATCGGGAGACGGTCGGGGTCGTTCTCGTCTTCAGGGATATGAGTGAACAGAATCGGCTGGAAGCGGAACTGATTAAAAGTAAAAAACTGGAATCCCTTGGTGTTCTGGCCGGAGGAATTGCCCACGACTTTAACAACATTCTCACAGCTATCCTCGGTAATCTCAGCCTTGTCGGACATAGTCTTGCAAAGGAAGAAAGGGAAATCCTTGAGCTTGTGGAACAGGCGAAAAAGGCCGCTCTCAGTGCCCGTGATCTGGTCCAGCAGTTACGAACCTTTGCCAAAGGCGGAGAACCGGTCAGGAAAACGGCAGCCATTGATGAAATTATCCGAGAGTCGGCGGAGTTCGTGCTTCGAGGCAGTAGCGTTGCCTGCCGGTATCATTTTCCCGACGACCTGTGGTTTGCAGATATCGATACCGGTCAGATCAGCCGGGTGGTCCAGAACCTGGTGTTAAATGCCAAACAGGCTATGGCGGCCGGTGGTTTTATTGATATCGGTTGTCGGAATATTCGAAAAGAACACCATGACCCCCTGCCGCTGAAAGACAATCTCTATATTGAAGTTTCAGTGCGTGACCAGGGTAAGGGAATGGATGCGAAAACGCTGACCACGATATTCGACCCCTATTTTACCACGAAAAATGAAGGCTACGGCCTCGGTCTGGCCATCTGTCACTCAATAATCCGTAAGCACAAGGGGCACATTGCCGTAGAATCCGAACCCGGAAAGGGTACGGTCTTCACCTTTTATGTCCGCGCCTCGAGCAGGGTACCGGTGCCTGAGAACAAGGGCGCGGATCTTTCCGGCCAGGGCGGGGGCAGGGCTCTTGTGCTGGATGATGAAGCCCTGGTCGGCATTTCGATTAAAAGGATGCTGGAACATCTCCATTATCAGGTCACCCTGGTTCGGGACGGCCAGGAGGCCATTGACAGCTATCTGGAGGCTGCCGGGAGCGGCGCCCCATTTTCTCTGGCTATTCTGGATTTGACTATTCCCGGCGGTATGGGTGGAGAAGAGGTGATCGGCGAGTTGCTCCGGCATGATCCCCGGGCCAAGGTGCTGGTCTCTTCCGGTTACTCCGACAACCCGGTCATGGCTCAATATCAGGAGTATGGTTTTTCAGGAGTCCTGGAAAAACCATTCCAGATCGAGGAACTCGGCCGGGTGCTGGCCTCGGTTATGAATGGTCCGGAACAGGAGTCGGACCCCTCAGTGAAGTTGTGAGTTGTCTGGATTCATCAAGCTCTTGATTCCTGAAATCTTTCTGAAATCGTAACTATTCAGGTAGGGGCAGAGAACTAGCCCTACCACCACCTGTAACTGTTCAGGAGTGCTCCATATCTGTGCAGTCAGGCCTGTGAACTATAGTGATTCCTATGTGAATCAGGCCTGACCGTGCAGAGA
>DRKH01000074.1 GCA_011051825.1 Desulfobulbus sp. | reverse complement strand
TCACCATTGGTCTTCTGGGCCTTTAAGGCCATCAAAGCCACCTTGGCTTTCAGGTCCTTGCTGTACGATTTTCGTCTCATAATTCTCCCCTTGAACAGTCTGTTTTGTTGCTTAGCATACTGTCCAGTTTTTGGGGTCCACTATACATTCCCAACAAATCGGCAGGAACAACGCTCTGAAGTATAGATTTTCTCTTCTCAAAAAGCGAGCTCAAGGAACTGACAGCCCCCCATTCACGGAGCACTGAGTACAACAAACCGTGAAACTATGAGTTCAGCCTGTTCCCGTGAAGACTCATTGCATGCTCTGTTGGCCAAATGCCAAGGCTTTCACCACATATACCCGGCACATGGGGCTTTGGCAATTCATGTTGCCCTCTTGCATTTTATTCAAATTCCGGAAAAGTGGACCGAAAAACCGAACTTTCCAATTTGCCGGAAGCGCAAACACAGCTAACATACTGAATTTTCAGCAAGTTAATCGGGATCACTTTTTGCATCACAATGTCAAGTGAAATCGAATTGTCCGGATAAAGTACCATGCAACTTCTGGGGTTCAACCTGGCATTCATTCACAATCCTGCAGGGACAAAGCGGGCTTATCGCCCAATCAAAAATATGTTGTGACCGATGCAGCATAATGTCTCTTCAGAGCCACTGAAAATAGTCGTCACGGGGAGGAAGCTGACCCCGCGTACTGATCAGCTGGCCCATGGCATTACAGCCATACCATCATATCATCTCCCATCCAATTCATGTAAATACCCCTGTCTTTGCCTGACACGACTTTTCTATGGCTATATATCATGGCCATATGCAGAAGCAAATACAACCCGGTTTACGTGTTCATCTTTTCCACAAATGAAATTGCACCCGGATTCCGGATGACTGATTATTCATCAACTACCGAGGGAGGAAAAAAGACATGAAAAGAATCAGCGTACCACTTGTTTTCCTGGCTGCAGTCACTGCCATGAACCTTGGGTCAACCCAGGCCACCCCCCTGCAGAATGGGAACTTTGATACAGGAGACTTCACAGGCTGGAGCGGGGCCCTGTCATATTCTGATAACTCGTATAATACGGTTGATGTTAATGTTAGCCCGGACGGGGATTCACACTTTTCCATTTCGAATGTACCTAATCAGACTTTCACAAATAGCGCCACGATTTCCAACGACAACTACTATTGGATAGCTATGCTATTCCAGGATTTCACCCTGGAGCCCCTTCAGGGACCAGGCTACACCATGGACATCACTTTCTGGGCCAAGTGGGATCCCACGGACAGTACTTACGACGAGGTCTCGGCCCAGCTCCAGGATACAGGGTACACTGATCCCGTCGACCTCCTGGACGGCATTTCCACGGCGGATCTTTTGAATGGTACATGGGTGACCAGGGATATCACCGACTTTGCCCGAACCTGGGGTGGCCAGGATGTGGAACTCCTTTTCAGTGTTACCGATTGGGACTGGTCCACCCCGGATTCCCTGGTCCTCGACAACATTTCCCTGAACCAACACGCTCCTGCACCTGTACCGGAGCCTGCCACGATCTTCCTCCTTGGGAGCGGCCTTGGCGGGATCGCATTGGCACGGAGAAAGAAGGAGAGCTGACGAAGGATCGAATGACAGAGCTAGGCAGCATCCCGCCTTACCTTCCAGGTGAGTGGAGGGATTTCTTTTGTCCTTGCATCTCCAAATATGAGATATCTGCAAAAAACAAAAGGAGGAAAAAGAGGGATAAGCTGGCAAGAGAGTCGATAAAAATATACAAGTTCAACACTCCAATCAATTATTTATATTGGAATATTTTTAAATTTATAATTCTAGATACGTACAAGAAGGTGAAGAAATGAAATTTAATTCAAATTATTCAACAATTGTATTGGCATGTGTATTTTTATTAATCTTGTCGTCATTCTCACATGAAGCGATTGCTTCAGAGTGGGCGAAGACTTATGGCGGATCTTATGAAGATCAAGCAAGGTCCATTCAGCAGACAACGGATGGAGGATACATCGTTGCAGGATGGACTGAGTCCTTTGGCGCGGTTGGGCGTGATATTTTAATTATTAAACTGGATAAGGATGGCACACTACAATGGCAAAGGAGGTATGGCGGTTCCGAACAGGATAGGGCCTATTCTATTCAGCAGACAAATGATGGCGGCTATATAGTAGCCGGAGAAAGCTCATCTTTTTCTGCCGACCGCACCACTGAAATGTGGATTTTGAAACTAAGGCCTAATGGTGATATTGACTGGCAAAAATGCTATTCCCAACCAATCGAATTCGCACATGAGGGCGCCTATTCAGCCAGACAAACTTCAGATGGAGGGTACATAATTGCAGGTTGGGCTAATTCACCTGGTGGTTACAGCGATATACTTGTGATGAAGTTAACATCTGATGGCTCGATATCCTGGCAAAAAGTTATAGGAAAACAACCAGACGGAATTTACAGCCATGATCCGCATGACGATGTAGCCTATTCGATAGAGCAGACGAGCGATGGAGGATATATCGTTGGAGCAACAACCACTGTTCCTGGACATACCTGGTATCCTGTTCCATGGATAATCAAATTAGATCCCAATGGTGTTGTCCAGTGGAACGAAGAGTTCCCATTTCATTCATATACTAATTATAAAAAATTTGCAATCAGGCAGACTTACGACGGTGGATTTATCTATGTTGCTACTTTATACAATAGCATCGCACAAGAAGATGCCCTTGTAATCAAACTTAATGCCGAGGGTGGTCCCGAGTGGATAAAAAAATATACTGGCAATAATATAGATATAATAAATGATATCAAACAAACAAATGATGGCGGTTACGTATTGGCAGGTGGTTCAAATTCATTTAGTGGAACTATTGCATCTGAATTGTGGCTGCTAAAGATTTCTTCAACTGGAGATATTCAGTGGCAAAAACAATACGGAGATGCACATCATAATTGTGTTGGGTTGGCTGTACAGCAGGCCAGCGATGGGGATTATATAGTGGCGGGCATGTCCACAAGTGCCGACTTCTGGGTTTTGAAGCTTGATTCCAATGGCAGTATTCCGGATTGTCCTATCGGATCAAGTGCTAACGCGGAGCCTCAGGCGATGCTAGCAACAGGCCATTCAAATAGTTTGAGGGCCTGGGCACATACCGTCGAACCTTCCGATAGCTCCGCAACGGTTGCATCCCCCAATATTAATCTAGTGGAACAGTGCTCTTATTACCCTGTTAATTATGGTTTGACAGTCACTGTCAACCCGGCTGAAGGAGGAACCATTACAGGAACCGGCATAAACTGCCCCGGCGACTGTAGCGAGACCCTGGAAGAGGGAACCAGTGTTACACTTACCGCCTTTCCAAGCGACGGCTATCAATTTACGGGGTGGAATGGTGACTGCGAGGATTGTGATGGCTCCACGTGCATCACAACCATGGATTCGGATAAGAACTGCACTGCACTGTTTGAACCGCTCCCCAATGAACCGCCTGTCATAGATTCTTTCAATGCATATCCTGTCAGCGGCGAAGCCCCTCTTGCTGTCACCTTCACCTGTGAGGCCACAGACCCGGATGGCATGATCGACGCCTATGGCTGGGACTTTGACGGGGATGGCATAATAGACGAAACCAGTGACTCCGGGACCGTGCAACAGACATATGACGAGCCCGGCACCTATCATAGCACTTGCACGGCAGTGGACAACGATGGTGCAACAACCACTTCCGATGCCGTGGCCATAACGGTTCAAACGACGATCCAGCCCGTTTGGCAGGACGTAACGGGCCGCCTTGATGTGACCCATTCCACGCGACCCCTCTTTGACCGGAGACACCGCTGTTTCTTTGTCCAGGTCACGGTACAGAATCCAGACGAAGAATCCCTTTCAGGCCCCATCCGCATGGTGATAACCCAGCCAAGCATTCCCCTCAAGAAGGAAGTGGGGGTTGGTCTCGAACCTGACGGATATACAAAAGATGGCGATCCATACTTTGTCATAGTGCCTGAAGACGGAAGCCTTGATGCAGGCCAGGAGCTGAGGAACCTCAGGGTAAACTTCCAGCTTCAGAGGAAGAGACTCACCTACGGTATCAGGATCGAGCAGCTGCAGGAGCAACCTTCCGGCGAAATGCCTGAGTAACAAACAGGTGGATATGGGCGGGCATCACGCCCGCCCATATGGGGCCCAGGAGGTGAATTATTATCAATGCTTTCCTGTCGTAACGTCCTGCAACCATCGAGAAACACTACCAAGGCTCTGCGTACCCCCTGCCTTGCCATCCTGGTGTCTGTCGCCCTTTCTTCATGTGCCTTCATACCCCAGCCGGAGCTGGGCCTGACGCAGTTCGTCCACGGCCTGAGCAAGGATCTTGACTGTCTCCAGTACTGCGCATCCAGGAGAAGAGCTCAACTTGATTCCCAGGGTACTGGCGGTACCAGCTTTGTCTTGTTATATCCCCTCAACGCGACGCTCAGCGTTACTAACGAGGGCAAGATAAACGCCGCTGCTTCTCCCAATCTCTTTTCAGTGATCGGTCTGACGCTGGGGGCAAGAGGAACAAAAGCAGGAACACTGAATCTGCAACTTCACGTCATACAAGACTGCAAGACCGTAACCGTCTATTTCAAGAAAGACCCGTCATCCGGGAAGGAGCCGAGCCCCCTCATAAGACAGAATGCCTTCCTGTATCATGACATCATAAGCGGCAAGGAATACCTCTATGTGACAAATCGTGTCAATAACTCCAAACACCAAGTATCCGTGACCAGGCGATTCAATATGAACATGGTGAATCGCGTTATTTGTACAACATCTATCCCGAGGCGGCCCGCATCCTGCCAATGCCCGAATGAAAAAAAAGGAGGCGCTGAAATAAATGGAAAGACTGTGGGATATCCTCAACAAGCTTCTGGATAACTTCAACCTTGGCCGAGCCAGTATCTACACCACCACAGGCCTGCTTATTGTCATGCCGCTGGCCATGATTGCCGCCATGCTTCTCAGTAAAACCCAACCCGACATAAGAGAACAGTTTCGTCACGATCTTACGCTAGTTTTCAAACAGCCTGTCTACATCCTGCTCCTCTCCTATATTTTCAGCTTTCCCATTATCGCGGCCATGTATCCCTTCATCAAAAAAGTGCAAGAAGAACAAGGAAAAGAAATACCTGAAGACGGGTCCAACAGATTCAACGTGAATCGACACTTCAGTATCCTCAATGCCGGGAAAACAAGGGACCCCCTTGGCTGGCTCATAAGCGAATACTTCAGGTTCGTCGAGGCAGCGGTTTATCTGCCCAGAAGCATGTGCATCTGTCTTATGTTATTTATGTGTTATTTTTTTCTGGCCTGGTTCCTGGTGAATGATAGCTATGCGTTAATATTGGGGTGGATTTTGCTGGTTGTCTTCGTTGGCTACCTGTACATTCTGAATGCATGCTGGACACCAAGAGTGATAGAGCCGACCATCAGATACTATTCACGGGCCAAGCGCAACCTCATCCTAGGGTTGGAGTGCAGGGACAAAAACGACTGTTAAACTGGCCCAAGCACCGGCACGGCACGGTCTCTATCGTATCTTGCGGTCACGGATCTCGATGATCTCCCAATCTGATGCGCTGCCAGGGCCGGATTCCTTTCCGGCCTCGCTCTTTCCCCTTCCCCGCCTGTTTTCCAGTTCCTTGAGGGCAGACCTGTCGCCCTTCCCGTCGGTGGCGGGCTTTTTGCCGGTCTTTTTCGATGCAGCCGCCGCCGGGCCGGCCCCGGTCCGCGGGGTCCCTGTTGCGGCAGGCTCTTCCTGCCGGTGCAGCAGCAGGAACGCGGCCAGGACAAGGAGCAGGCCAAGTCCGGCCGCCACAACACCGACCAGGCGGCGGTGGTGGCCGGCAGCCGCGGCTGGCAGTACGGGATCGGCCAGGGTATGGCCCTCGGGTTCATCACCGTCCGGGTCGCAGTGGAGCAGGGTGGGCTCG